>JAYTMW010000715.1:0-8962 GCA_043728105.1 Saprospiraceae bacterium
TATTGTGCTTGGTCAAGTTTCAAAGTACCTGAAATTTTCTTCATGGATTTAATCTGAGCGTTACCACCCACACGTGATACAGAGATACCCACGTTGATAGCGGGACGCACACCTGCGTTGAACAAACCTGATTCTAAGAAGATTTGACCGTCTGTAATCGAAATCACGTTTGTCGGAATATACGCCGAAACGTCACCCGCTTGGGTTTCGATAATCGGAAGAGCTGTCAATGAACCACCACCTTTTACGATACCTGCGTCTTTTAACGATTTAGGTAAATCATTCATTTGATTCGCCAATTCGTCATTCGCAATAACCTTCGCCGCACGCTCTAACAAACGGCTATGCAAGTAGAATACATCACCCGGATAAGCCTCACGACCTGGCGGACGACGCAACAACAACGAAACTTCACGATAAGCCACCGCTTGCTTTGATAAATCATCATAAATAATCAAAGCTGGACGACCTGTGTCACGGAAAAACTCACCGATAGCCGCACCTGCGAAAGGCGCAAAGAATTGCATCGGTGCAGGGTCAGCCGCAGAAGCCGATACGATAACCGTGTAAGGCATCGCACCATTTTCTTCCAAAATACGAGCAACTTGCGCTACCGTAGAAGATTTTTGACCCGAAGCCACGTATATACAGAACACGGGTTCACCACGCTCATAAAATTCTTTTTGATTGATAATGGTATCCAACGCAATGGCGGTCTTACCCGTTTGGCGGTCACCAATAATCAATTCACGTTGACCACGACCAATCGGAATCATCGCATCAATCGCTTTGATACCCGTTTGCAATGGTTCGTTTACGGGTTGACGGAACAATACACCCGGTGCTTTACGCTCCAAAGGCATATCGTACTTCACACCTGTAATCGGGCCTTTGCCGTCGATTGGAATACCCAATGTGTTTACAACTCGACCAACCATGCCTTCGCCGACATTGATAGAAGCGATTTTACCCGTGCGACGGGCTTTTGCGCCTTCCGTAATGCCGTCAGAAGCACCCAACATAACTACACCTACGTTGTCTTCTTCTAAGTTTAAGGCAATGGCTTGCGTGCCATTGTCAAACTCGACAAGTTCACCCGCTTGCACACTATTCAAGCCGTAAATGCGAGCGATACCGTCACCCACTTGTAAAACCGTACCGACTTGTTCTAACTCGGTTGCGGATGAAAAGCCACTCAATTGTTGTTTGAGTATCGCTGAAATTTCTTCAGGTCTGACATCAACCATTTTTATATCGTTTTATTTATTAAATTTAAAATTAATTTCTAATATATTGATTTTCAATGTGTTGCATTGATGAATTGCTGTATTGTTATATAAATCTTACTTTATTACCGAGTCTATCTGTCATAAATAAGTTGTTTTTCCGCATCAATCACGGGCTGAACATATTTAGATAATCTTCTTGCGGAAACCAAATCTACTTTTTTAGATAAAAGATTCTTCAAGTCAATTTGCATTTGAATAAAATCCAAACCTATATCTTTACTATAATCTAACTCAACCAATATATCAACATCTCTATTTTCCGACGCTTCTCCTCTAACAAATGAACCAAACAAATAGTCTTTCAAAACAGGTTGTGCTTTGAAATAATCTTGAATAATACCTATTTGTTTCTTTGCTAATTTCATTTGCTTAATTTTTGCTCAAAATACTGAGGGGTGTTAATTAAGCTGTCCCATGCTTCTCAATCTTACTTTCATATATGTTGCCCGTAAACTCTTTTCTCAAAGCCGCCAATTTAGCCGCCACACTCGCATCGTACAATTTATCGCCAAACTCAATCACAAAACCACCAATCAAATCTGGTTTTACAACTGTTTCGATTTCAACATCTTTTGCAGTCACACTACTCGCAATAAGTTTCGCCCGCAACGCCTCTAAGCCTTCGGTACTGAGGGGTGTTGCTGTGGTAACTCTGATGCTTGAAATACCTTGCATTTTCTTATATTCTGCTAATAATTCGCTTGATATTTCTGGCAAAATGCTTTCACGACCTTTCGTTATACAAAGGGTAATGAAACCCATTGTGATGTCTTCGAAACGCTCGGCAAAAAGCAATTTCATGATGCTTACCTTCTTATCACCATTGATGATAGGGCTTTTCAACATCAAATACAAATCACGATTCTTGACAGACTCATTAAGTACCTCAATGTCGCCGACAACGGATTGCAATTTGCCTTGCTCTATGGCAAGATCCATCAATGATTTGGCGTAACGCCCTGCTACTTTTGACATTTTATTTTATTTCAATTTAACCATCGCTTGATAAGGATGACTTGGATTTACTATCAACTTATTTTCTTTTGGATGAATTAAAACATCCATTTCTTCCATTGGAATTGCGCCTAATAATACCTCGTTATCTCCTGGAATAACCATTGCATTACAAGTTGCTGACCTATTCTCAAACAAAACCTCAATTGGCCCCACAATATCCATCTGCACAACTGACCCATCGGCTAATTGAGCCGATTGCGTTTTCTTCTTTTTCAATCCTAATTGCGTTTGAATATTTTGATTGATAACAAGCATATATGCACCACTATCAACAAGGGCATCCACTTGAAGCTGTCTTATTTGTTCTTTTGGAATAAGACCATCTTCAAAACGACCAGTGTCTCGGTCATTAATTAGCTTTATTGACGCATAAACTAATCCCATAGGTTGAAATTTTAAAAATGAAGAAATAATTTTCTTACAAATTTAATTCAAATTCATCTCCTTCGCCAAAGTATTCACGAAAGTGACTTGCTCGGCATTGCCTTTAAGGTCTTTTTTGATAACCTTCTCCGCAATGTCTAAAGCCATCATGCCGACTTGGTTTTTCACCTCGGTCAAGGCAGATTGCTTCATGTTGTCAATTTCTAACTTTGCGTTAGACATAATTTTGTTGGCTTCTACTTTTGCAGCCGCTTTCGCTTCGTTGACGATGTTCGTAGAATTCTCTTTTGCTTCCTTGAGCATCAAAGAACGTTCTTCTTTTGCTTTTGCCAAAAGTGCTTCGTTTTCTGATTTCAAATTGTTCATTTCTGCCTTCGCTCTATCAGCCGATGCTAAAGCATCTTTGATAGAATCTTCACGATCTTTTAAAGCCTCTGCAATCGGTTTGAAAGCAAACTTTGATAAAAGAAACATAAAAATAAGAAATATGGCAAGTGTCCAAAAGAACAAACCAAAGTCAGGAGAAAATACCGAAAAATCCGCTAAAAAAACCATAATTGTATGATTTAGAATGTTTTATCTATTATTTTTTTATCTAATAACCCTTAAAAGTATCAAAATACTGAGGGGCCTGTTTTCAAAATGAGAGTCGGACGGCGAACCAACCGTTGCAATCCGACTCTTTTCTTTTTAGCTTCAAGTAATTACTTACCGATTGCCAAGAAAGAGATAACGCAAGCAAATAACGCAACCGCCTCAACGAAAGCCGCCACGATTAACATATTTGCACGAATATCATTTACTGCTTCTGGCTGGCGAGCGATAGCTTCCATACCTTTTGAACCGATAAGACCGATTCCGATACCTGCTCCAATAGCGGCCAAACCTGCTCCAATAGCTGCGTACATATTCTATTATATTTAAAAGTTAAAAAAAATCAATGATGTGCCTCGTCGTGGTGATGTTCTTCAACTGCCGCACCGATGTAAGACGCTGTCAAAATCGTAAATATAAAGGCTTGAATGAATGCTACAATTATCTCAATAACACTCAAAAACAATGTGAATGGAACGGCCACGGCTGTACCCAATATTGAACCGCCCAAACTTTCACCTGATTTGCCGAAGAAGAAGATTAAACCGACCAAAGCCAGTATAATAATGTGACCCGCCGTGATGTTGGCAAAGAGACGTATCATCAATGAAATAGGTTTGGTGAAAATCCCCAATAATTCGATGGGTGCTAAAAATATTTTCATTGGAACAGGCACACCTGGCATCCAAAAAATATGCTTCCAATAATCTGCCTTACCGTTAAAATTTGTTACCAAAAACGCTACCAAAGCCAAGGCCGCTGTAGTTGCTATGTGACCCGTTACGTTTGCGCCAAAAGGAGCAATGGGAATTAAACCGAAAAGGTTGTTTGTCAGAACAAAAAAGAAAATAGTCAATAAATAAGGTAGGAATTTGAAATATTTGTCACCAATCATTGGTTTCGCCACTTCATCGGTGATGAACTGAACCATCACTTCCAACAAATTTTGTGTACCCGATGGTGCTTTGCCTCGGTTGGTTTTATATTTTTTAGCCGCACTTGTTAAAAGAACCAATAACATTGTGCCAGCCATAAGCATTGTAAAAACATTTTTTGAAATAGAAAAATCGTAGAAAGAAGTAGAACCAATTAATGTACTTGCTTTTTCTAATTCAAATTTTTGACCTTTAAAACAAATGAAACCATTATTTAAAGAATCGTGATAAATATAATGCTCGCCGTGCAATCGCTCTAACGCCACTTCACCGATTGGAAAATTGCCTTTCACACGCTTATTGATGCCGTGGTCAGACACGTATTTATCTACTGCCGTTTCACCATGATTGAATTTTGAAGACATAAAGGATTTTACACCATCTTCTTTTGAATAAAGTATGCAAGGCAACGGTATAGAAAAATGACCAAAAAAGTGAAATTCATTGGCATTGGCAATGTGGTTCAAAATAGTCTCAGCAGGGTCATATCCTTTTTCTTCTTTAAACTCAAAACCACAGGCGTTGTGTCCTGCGTGTTCGCCCTCAACATTATGTGCCATTGGTGCATTATGATTTGGCACTACTTGTTGGGTAGAATCACTGTGAGGTGCTGCGTTATGATTGTCGTGGCCTTGTGCCAACAACAAGGTCATAGAAAATAAGAAGATTAGAATTGGTATGATACGCTTATGAGCCATGTTTCAACTTAAACTTTAAAATATTTCGTCTGAAAAACGGCGCAAATGTAAGCATTTTTGAATGATTAAAAAAGCAAGTTTGAATCTTTTTCTAAATAATTTCAACTATTTTTAATCATAAAACATAGTTTTTTCGACAATTTGACCCATTTTAATAAGGTTTTTACCGTTTTTTTGATTGATAATAAGGAAAAATACTGAGGGGCCCGTTTTAAAAATTGGTAAGTATTGGGTTAGACCAAACTTTTTTCTTTTAACCAAAAATATAATTTCACTCAATATAACACGTTTTACACAAGCATTTACTACATAAAAAAGCGGATTTCTATGCTTTTTTTTAAAATGAGTTTTATTTTTTTAATTTTTTACTTAACTTTGATGTCGAATCATTTTTTGATATGCTTTTTATTTGTTTAAAGCCTATCAAAACAGATTATTTTCACAGCAAAAAACAATTATTTTCCAAACATCTTTTTTGAGAAAATCGAGAAAATTTCACTATGAAACTGAACAAATCGTTGCAACAAGCTCGCTGGGCATTTTTCTTGCTCATCATTTTATCTCAATTAACAGTCTCATGCACAGGCTCTAAAAAAGCCAAGATGACTTCCAAAGACATTCCGAAGTCATACGGCGTTACGGGCAAAGGTCTCACAAACCTTGAAGTTCGCATGAGTTATATTGACCGATACAAGGCCATTTCTGTCCGTGAAATGGAGCGTACGGGTATTCCCGCCAGCATCAAGCTCGCACAAGGCATCTTGGAGTCTGACGCAGGTCGCTCTATGCTTTCAAGCCAATACAACAATCACTTTGGGGTGAAATGTCATTCTGATTGGCAAGGTGAGCGTTATTATCAAGAAGATGATGACAAAGATCCGTTGACAGGGCAATTAATTAAATCTTGTTTTAGGGCATACAAGAGTGGTGACGAATCGTTCATTGCTCATTCAGAATTTTTGCGTGACCCTCGCAAGGTCAATCGCTACGGTGCGCTTTTCCAATTAGATCCAAAAGATTATGCGGGTTGGGCAAACGGTTTGCAACGTTCAGGCTATGCAACAGCGCAAGATTATTCTGAAAAACTGATTCGCATCATTGAAGATTTGCAATTGCATCAATATGATTTGACTTCTTCGGCTGATGTTGCATCGGGTAATGTTGCGACAAAACCAACGAATCCAAGTGGTCCGACAAATAATAATGGTTTTCCTGACGACAATGTTACGGGAACGCAAGGCTCGCAAGGTGGTCAAATGACTCGTGAGGGCAACCTTAATGATGTCAAGTTTGTACGCACTTATGGCGGCATGACGGTTGAGCAAATTGCAGGTCGTTATGATGTGAGTGTAAAAAAACTTCAAAGCTATAATGAAGAAATTGGCGAATCAGGTAATCGTTTAAAAGAAGGTTCAACCGTTTATCTTCAATCTAAAAGAAACTTTTGGCACGGTACTGAAAAGTTTCACCGTGTTCAGCCGTGTGAAACCATGTATGATATTGCTCAGAAATATGGTATCAGCTTGTCGAAATTATACAGCCGTAATAAGATGCGTGAGGGCGATCAAGCTGCCGTGGGCGAGCGTGTGGCGTTGCGCAAGGGTTGGTTTCAGCGGGTAGATATGCCTGCGTTGCGTGATACATTTAATGAGTGGAAAAAATGTGAGCCAGAAGCAACTGTTGTTCCTACGACTCAACCAACAACTGGTCAACCGCCCGTCACAAATACAAATTCAAGACCTAATAACAGTGGTGAATTTGGTTTTGACATTACACCAAACGGTACGACTAATACGTCTCGTCCAGCTTCAAGCTATCCGACAACATCGAACCCAAACCCTAATCCTACTTATCCAACTACTGAAACGTCAACGTATCCAAGTACGACAACAACGTACCCAAATACAACAACGACATACCCAAATACGACTACAACGTATCCAAATACAACTACGACTTATCCTTCGTCGAAACCTTCAAAAAATCCAAATATACCCACTGCACCACCGAGTCGCCCAACGACTGTAAAACCGCAACCTAAACCAACACAACCGTCGGCTGCCGTGGGTGAGTTTTATACGGTTCAGCAAGGTGAGACGCTTTGGGGGATTTCACGTAAGTTGAGCACAACTGTGGATAAATTAAAATCTTTGAATAATTTGACGGACAATATCATCAAGCCTGGGCAACAGTTGCGGGTAAAATAAAAACTCGGCTCATTGGTCGAGGAATCCAGAATGAAAGGTTTAGGAAACGCATAAATGTTTTCTAAACCTTTTTTTAAAATGTATAATAAGATGAAAATCAATTACTTACATCGTATTGCGTATTGTGTAGTGCGTAGTGCGTGTTGCTTACTCCTGATTGCAACGACCCCCTCAATATTGACGGCACAAGGCACTATTTATGGTATAAAAGGCGGCTTGGCTGTTGGCAATCAGAGTTTTAACAATGGCGGTACAACCAGTAATGGTTTATTGTTCAAACCTTATGGGGATTTATTTATTGAAAGTGCTCCCACTGATAATTCAAGTGTTATGTACCTCCAAGTTGGGTATCATCCACGGGGTCATGCAAAACGATTTCCTTCTGGGATTTATGAAAATCGAGCAACTGGAATACTTCAAACTTACAGTAGTTTTACTCAAGAGTTTATATTTCGCAATATTGGCTTGACTATCGGCTTTAAAAAGCGGAATGTTTTGAATAATCCAAATGCTTATTATGTTTTAGGATTGAGAGGAGAATATAACGTGGGAGATAATTTAGTAGAGGCTAACACTTTTTATTCTCCATACAATCCTACAAGTTCTTTTGTTAACAAATTTGTTTATGGATTATCGCTTGGCGGTGGCTATGAGTTTGCTTTTTCGGCGTTGACAGGTGGCTTTGTCGAGTTTAGTGTACATCCTGACATTGGTAAACAATATTTTCAACCCGCTTTTGAAGCTTATGTTCTTGACCCTACTGTAAACCGATCCATTTTAACAACCATCTCTGAACAAAGCATCCGAAACCTCTCTTTTGAAATTACAATAGGCTTTAAGTTTTTAAGGAAAATTGAATACGTTGATTAGATGGAAAAAAGTTATTACAAGAAATATTATCAACTTGAACGAGGGCATTGGTGGTTTAAGGCAAGAGGAGAAATTTTGATGAATCATTTAGATACTGTTTTTAAAGGACGCACGGATTTAAAGATACTCAACGTAGGCGTAGCCACGGGTCATACGAGCGAATTATTGAGTCGTTTTGGTCAAGTAACGTCCGTAGAATATGATATAGATTGTTTTAATTTTGTTAAAGAAAATCTAAAAATTGATATAGTCAATGCCTCCATTTTAGACTTGCCTTTTGAAGAAAATCGGTTCGATTTGGTCTGCGCTTTTGATGTCATTGAGCATGTTAAAGAGGATTCGGAAGCCGTAGAAGAGATGCGGCGGGTGTGTAAAAAAGGTGGAATTTTGAGCATAACGGTTCCCGCTTTCATGTTTCTTTGGTCGGAACACGATGTTGTAAATCATCATTTTAGACGTTACACAGCCAAAATACTGAGGGGCCTATTTGAAAAAGAAGATGAACCCATTTTCCATTCTTATTTCAACTTTTGGCTCTTTTTTCCAATTGCTTTTTTTAGATTATTAATGAATTTTATAAAAGGAAATAAGAAAATTACACCCGAAGAAGCACAGTCCGATTTTGAAAATTTTAACAATGGTGTTGTCAACACTATTTTTTATCACATCTTTAAATCAGAAAATTTATTTTTGAAAAATAAGGTGCGTTTTCCCCTCGGTGTATCTCTTTTATCTACTTGGAGGAAAAAATAATAGTGTTTTTTCAAAGAAAACTTTT
Source organism: Saprospiraceae bacterium (assembly GCA_043728105.1). GTDB lineage: Bacteria > Bacteroidota > Bacteroidia > Chitinophagales > Saprospiraceae > JAAFJT01. Next base: position 8,773 of record JAYTMW010000715.1, read on the forward strand.
AATTTTACTTAGGAATGAAACAGAAATAAAGTCCTTCATTTAGGAGAATTATTTTTTTGAATAAAGGATTATATTTTTCAAGTAATATCGGGCTATATTGCTTTAAAAATAGAATTATTTAGTCGTAAAAAGAATCTTATAAATGGTGGAGTTTATTTCTGTTTCATTCTTTAATTTAATTAAATTTCTT
>JAYTMW010000716.1:0-3132 GCA_043728105.1 Saprospiraceae bacterium
AAAAAATGTTTGAAATGTTTTGGTTTATAGAAACTATTTGTTTTATATTTGCCCTTGTTAAGCAATTAACCATGAAACAAAAGTATGCAAATTAGGACTCATAAAAGTACAAAACGTTTTTTAAATATCAAACTAACATGAATAATAATAGCCACAAATCAAATAGTCTTCGTATTTATTACAAGCAAGAAGAGGAGCCAACGGCTCTTCAAACACAAGTGGTTTCTGACCCACAATATGCACTCAATTTTCAAAAAATCCTCGACAGTTTCGAGCGATTGAAGAGCGTTTTAGTACGCCGTTTTGCTGCCTTTTATCATAAGGTAGAACATTTTACATTTGGCATAATGACCAAAGTACGGCTAATAACATTCGTCAAAGTTTGTATATTAGCAATAATTATGTTATTTCTTTTTAAAAAAGATGTTGCATTAGACATTAAAATGGCTAAATTTGCAAGAATTAGTGAAACTACGGAGAAAACTACACATTCGAACAAACGCAAAAAAAGCAATCCCGATTTTGTGGCATCCGCCTCTTTAGGCAGTGCGATTAGTCATGATTTAGCTCCGGCCTCGCCAGAAGAATTGCGAGACGTTAATGTTCGTTCCTACATCAATAGTTTCTCTCAAGTTGCAATAACTGAAATGGATAAGTTTGGCATCCCTGCAAGCATCACAATGGCTCAAGCTATTATTGAAAGTCGTTCGGGTACAAGTGTTTTGGCAGTCAAAAACAACAACCATTTTGGCATAAAATGTTTTTCAAAAACATGCCCAGAGGGGCATTGTAACAATCATACGGACGATCATCACAAGGACTTTTTTAGAAATTATAAAGGTTCAAATGAGTCTTGGAGAGCACATAGCGATTTTTTGATGAAAAACAGCTATCGTAAATTACTCAAATATGGTAAAAATTACAAAGCATGGGCCATTGGATTACGAGAAATTGGATACGCTACAGATCAGAGTTATGATAAAAAACTAATCAGCGTCATCGAAAAATATCAATTGTATAAATTAGATGATTTATAAAGAAAATCCCCCAAAAGGCATACAATAAACATTAAAACCATTATTAAAAAATCAAATTAAACTTTAGTTCACCATGTCAAAATTTTTATTAACCGGCTGTCTAATTGTGTTGTTGGCAAGTTTTTTAGACTATCCAACTGAATCTCTATCTTCTAAGAAACAACAGAAAAGAGAAACCACAGTTATTTTTCCAATCAGCGAGCAAGTAAAATTAGCTCGTATGGAAAAAAATATGAGTAAGAAAGATTTAGCGCAAAAAGTTGGCTTGTCAAGAATGAGTTTAGAACGTATCGAAAAAGGACAACTTGTTCCGAATCGTGAAATGCTTCAAAAACTTAGTTCAGAATTAAGTGTTGGATTAACACTTTCAGGCTACTAAAATAAAGCGTATCTGTTTACCCTTACTTTTAGCCTCATTGTTTGTTTTAAAAAGTAGAACAAATCGTGAGGTTAAATTGCGAGAAAAAATAGCAATTTATTATATGTTAATTGCACTTTCAACTCTATATAAGTAAAGGGTACGACATAACCTATTAATGTTACATTTTTTCTAAAAAAAATGTTTTCTCATAGTTTGTTTTTTCTACAAGCCACCTTCGTAAAAAGGTGGCTTTGTTTTTAGGGGCAAAACAGATTTTACCTTGAAATATTTTTGTTTATTTGTTCTTTAAATACAACTCTACAAGGGTTTAAAACCCTTGTAGAGTTAATTTCTTAATTTTTAATGGGCTCCAATGATAATAAAAACCCGTGGCATCATTTTGCGCTCTGTCAAGTATAGTGAGACAAGCCTTATTCTCGACATTTATACCGAAGCTAAAGGGTTACGCTCCTACATCGTGAGTGGTGTGCGCACACCCAAGGCGAAAGTGTCGGCGGGTTTGTTGCAAGTGATGTCATTGGTGGAAATGGTTTGTTATGATAAAGATGATGCCCATGCGCTCAATCGAATCAAGGAAATAAAAGCGGCGCATACTTACACGAGCTTGATTTTTGATGTTGTGAAGGCATCCATTGGTCAATTTATTGCGGAGGTTACACGGCGAACCATCCGTGAAGCGGAACAAAATGAGGCTTTATTCAATATACTCTTCGATATTTTTGTTTTTTTAGATGAAACCGAATCGGGATACGCCAATTTGCACCTCACTTTTTTGTTGGAACTATCCAATCATTTTGGTTTTCACCCACATTCTGAGACTTATACTGAGGGGGCCGTTTTTGATTTGAAAGAAGGTAATTTCACAACCTCCGAGGTAACTCATTCTATCAATCGCCCATTGTCAAAAATACTGAGGGGCCTCTTGGAAACCAATTGGCATCGGTCGGGAGAGGTGAAAATGACCCGTGAGGAACGCCGTTCTTTGCTCAATGAATTATTGAATTTCTATCGTTTTCATATTGATAATTTCCCTGAAATAAATTCGCATAAAATACTTCAAGAAGTTTTTTAGTGACGAATAAATAGTTTTTTTTAAACACATAGGCACATAAGACACATAAAATAATATATAATTGTTTGATTTTCAACGAGTTATAAAAAATATTTCTTAAACCAATGTATCCTATGTGCCTATGTGTTTCAAAAAAAACTTCAAATTGACCATATTATTTTATTGGTTACTTAATCTTTAATTTAAAAAAAACTCGTATTCTTTTTATTCTATTCATTCTGATATAAATGATTGATAACCAATTAATTATCATTAAAATAGGTGGCAACGTTGTAGATAATCCTACGGTTTTAAATCAGGTTTTAGATGATTTTGCTCGTATCCCTTCTCGCAAAATATTAGTGCATGGCGGCGGCAAAATAGCCGATGTGTTATTGAAAAAACTAAACATCGAACCGCAAAAAATTGAAGGGCGACGCATCACCGACGAAGACACTTTGGATGTGGTAACAATGGTTTATGCGGGTCTAATAAATAAAAAAATAGTGGCCCAACTTCAAGCCCGTGAGTGCAACGCAATGGGTTTGACGGGTGCCGACCTCAACGCAATCCTTGCCCACAAGCGCACGAAAGGCACTATTGATTATGGCTTTGCAGGAGACATAGATGCCGTAAATACTGAGGGGGTAGCCGCTTTGCTC
>JAYTMW010000717.1:0-1775 GCA_043728105.1 Saprospiraceae bacterium
CCCAAACCAACGGGGCAACCTTGCACAACGCCCGTCACAACACCACCAATTGTATCCCCCGCTTTTTTAATTTCTTGGATTAAAGTTATCATTTTTTCAGCCGTTTCTAACTCAGGACAACGGACAGGAGTTGACTCTATCTCATTGAAATTCAACGATTTATAGTCATTTATTGTTTTAATATGTCCTACTTGACTCACGTATGCGTTGATAGAAATGCCGTAATGTTTTAATAACAATTTCGCCACCGCACCACCCGCAACCCGAGCCGCTGTCTCACGGGCAGAGGATCGCCCACCGCCTCTATAATCTCGAAAACCATACTTCATTTGATACGTAAAATCGGCGTGAGAAGGACGAAATTTGTCGGCTATGTGACTATAATCTTTTGAGCGTTGGTCTTCGTTATAAATCACCATTGCAATGGGATGGCCCGTTGATTTTCCTTCAAAAACACCACTCAAAATTTGAGCCGTATCACTTTCATCTCTTTGGGTTACAATTTTTGATTGACCCGGTCTGCGCCGATCCAATTCTGACTGAATGAACGATTCATCAATCTCCAATCCTGCGGGGCAACCGTCAATGATTACACCAATTGCTTTACCATGCGACTCTCCAAAAGTCGAAACCTTAAACACTGTACCAAAAGAACTACCTGCCATAATTTTTTAAAAATAATGAATGATAAATAATGGGAACTAATTCTACTTTGGCACTCTAAAACAGAATAAGGACTAAATGGATGGATTGATTTTTTAAAAAGAAAAATTTTCAATTTTTCTTTTTAAAAAATCAATCCATCCGAGAAAAACTCCCCTTTAGTACGCCTTTTTACGCAGTAAAAACAGTGAGTAAATATCTCATGTTGTAGAGTGCCAGAGTAGAACTAAGAAGCCGTTTCAAAAAATATTGTCATTTTATCCATCAAATACTGAGGGGGTGGCACAGATTTATTGGTTTTTCGATCCACAAAACAAAGTTTGACGCTGCCACCGTTTACTAATTTCTTTTTTTCATTGAATATTTCCATGTAAAAAGTAATGGTATCAGAGGGTAAATGACGCACCGTAGTACGCACCGTCAACAAATCGTCGTAATAGGCTGGGCGCACATAACGCATTTGTAAGCTCATCACGGGCATCATTATGCCTACGGTTTCTTCCATTTCCTTGTAACTTAAACCCAATGTACGGATGGCTTCAGCACGCCCTACTTCATAGTATTGAGCGTAATTACCATAATATAGATAGCCCATCGGATCGGTTTCTCCATATCTTACCCTAATTTGAGTTTCGGTTACAAACATTTATTAAAAATTTAAATTCCAGAATCAAAAATTATAAAAACTTACGATTTATAATTTTTAATTCATTAAAGCGCAAATGTAAACAAAAAAAAAGTGAAGGTCATTAAACCTTCACTCAACAAACTATTTATTAACCTTAAATAAAGTACAAAACTAACTATAATTTTACAATTGTAAATTATTAGTTTAGGATGCTTACTATATTTAGAAAAATTAATACGGGTGTAGTTCCCATTCGATGTATTTACTCACTGTTTTGTGCTGCGCACAAAATGCGTGCGTGAAAGCTTTTTCTTTCGGATTGAGGTAATTTTATCAAATAAAAATTTTTTCAAAATTTTTATTTGATAAAATTTTGAAACCCTATATAATATTTACTCACTGTTTTTGCTGCGCAAAAAGGCGTACAAAACAGAAATTTCTACGGATTGAAGCTATTTTTGCGCAGCAAAAACGAGGCGTGAAC
>JAYTMW010000718.1:0-1608 GCA_043728105.1 Saprospiraceae bacterium
AGAGGTAGAAATAGAGGTAAAGGCAAAACAAACAGTAGGTGCAGAGGTTGATCGCGGAGGAAAGGTTTATTATTTCGCCTGTAGAAGCCCATCAGAGCCTTCACAGCTGGAATATGTTCGTGGAAAAGGCATTCGCGGTATATGCACTGGTGAGAAAGATGAACCGGAAGCTTCCAAAGAGTCTAGCTCAACACAGTCTAATCAAAATAATCAAAATAAATCAAATAATCAAAGTAGTGATGCTGAAGAAAGAACGGCACCTATATCAAATAAATCAGATAAGAAAACTCAAGCAAAGAGTTGTTTGAACGAAGACTTGTTAGAAAAAGCTGTTGATCTTCATTACGCAACAGACTTATATTATAAACAAACAAGATTTCCTACTAAAGATGGTTACAGACAAGAGTATGTTGAGCGTTTTCAAAATTTAACTCGGGAAGACCTTTATAGTAAAGAATGGGAAGAATCACTTGTTTACCATAAAAACGAATCTAAATCATATGATCCTACTACTGCTAGATTAAGTTATGGACCAGCTCGATCAGAATATATAGTTTATGCAATAGAGTGTCTCAAATCACACAAGTGAGTACATGCAACGAATAGTTGGGTTATGTTATTCAAAATAATATCAACTAAGCTTAGTCCGATGGAGATTCATCGCTAGCAAAAAAACTAAGCACTTTAAAAAAGGGCGATTAGAAAGTGATGCACAGATGCAAAATTTATTAAATTTAATGCCATTGAAACTCAAACCATTGTTATGTGTGGTATTCGGTATATATGCTTTTACCTCAAGCTACCCTGGCAGTTTTACTGCATCGCATAGCTATGCTGAACAACAGGTTAATTGCAAAACCGTTAATGATGAACAAAAAGTAATCACGTGGACTGGTGATTGTATAAATGGTTTGTTAGACGGTGATGGTGAGGTAGTTTTTGAAATGTTTCATACAGGCAAAATGGCTAAAGTTAAAATGGTGTCTAAATTCAATCGTGGTGAAGTTACGGGCGTATATTATACAAAATCATATACCACCTTTAATGAGCTTTACTGGAGTATGTTGCAGGTTTCCAATGACTCCATAACAATTGCTGCAGGATCACCGGTAAGTGCTGAATACAATGACTTAAATATGAAATGGTTCGATAAACGTTACAGTCCTGAAATCGAAATGACTTTTGATGAAGCTTTTACAACATCTGTGGCTAGAGCAAAAAAATTGAATCAAAAAAGTATTGATCCTTACACACTTAAAGAATATTTATCAGGAAGGTATAAATTTAATAAAGCTGATTCCCAGGCTCAAACTGTTTCGCCTGATTTAGCAGACAATGCAAATGCTGCCGATGACCCGCAAGTGTTTGGCGGTAGTTCAAGCCCAAAAGCGAGCAAACGTAAAAAGTAGTTTATAGACCTAATAAAATATAAATATTATTGTCATTCAACTATAGGTAAATGAAAAAATGAAACTATCTAAAAGCTTGTTATCACACCCAAAAATGACGCATTTATATTTATTTTTAGCATTCATTTTTATTGTTTCACTGTTCAATATAACTTCAGTTATCGCAAAAGAAAAGCCAGTAAAAAAGAAATCTAAATAC
>JAYTMW010000719.1:0-10773 GCA_043728105.1 Saprospiraceae bacterium
ACATCAGCCCCAGCCCTTAATTGAACTGACGAATTGTCAGGCACTCTACCGTTGTTAGAAAGATGCCACATTTGATTCCACATCCGTGCGACAGGAGCAGCAAAAGCGTAATGGTCAAGAGTAGTGTCCATGTCTGGTTCAGCCCATTTGACCGCTTTTAGGCGTTGTAGTTTTATGGCACATTTTATAGGATTCATAGACTGAGGGGTCACTACTGCAACAACTTTTTCCTCACTTCTACGCTCTTTTTGCGTGAGAAAATATTTGGCTAAAATTTCTGTTTGCTTTTTTTCAGAAATATTGTTTTCAAAAGTAATAAAAAGTGTTCCCGTAGGAATTAATGGACGTGTACTACCTACTGGACTATAAACATGCGTACCAACCTCCACTTCATCCATATTGCGGAGTTCATCAAGTTTAGCATTCAGCTTTTCGCCTTTTTCCATATTGACTGAAATGAGCTCAAAACCACCCAAATTACTTTGTTCTGTTTTTTTAATTGAGGGTTCAAGTTGAGATTCCATTAAACCTCTCACAAGGTTTTTAGATTTTTTAATACCCACCATTTTGGTGCTTTTGGTAAGCACTAAATCGCCTTTACCAAATTTAATTTTTAAGAGAGCCATAGATTTTTGGTTAATAACTGTTAGATAATGCTTTTGAAAAAAGTTATTAAACTCATTTCAAATGAAATATGATTTCTTTAGCCTTTTAAAGCATGATGAGATATTAGGAATCTATTTTAAAGACTAATTGAGAACCTTTTACACACTATATTTAATCACATTCAATTGATTTTATAAGTTTTTTATCTTGATTACCAATGTTTTAAGCGTTAGAATGAGCAAAGTTTCACAATTCAAATTAAAATTACAAATAATTCTTCAAATAAGTGTGTAAGGAATGAAACAGAAATAAACATTACTAAATTTTTACCATCAAATGAACCATAAACTATACGCCTCATTTCCTAATTTTAAATTCATTCAACTTTATTCACAAACTATGCTACATAATGAGACAATTTTTTTTACATTTGCCACAGTAACAAAAACTCATTTATAGAAATCAATTATTAGCATAATGAAATATTCGATTGATAAGCAAGAGAAATATGTCGTTTTCACACTTCACGAAGACAATCTTAATTCGATATTGGCTCCAAGTCTGAAAACAGAGTTCAAAGTCATTTATGAAGAAGGTTATATCAACTTCATTTTAGACCTTTCTGATGTTAAGTTTGTAGATTCATCTGGACTCAGTGCTATCTTAACAGCCAAAAGGCTTTGGGATGACATCGGTACATTTGTGCTTACGGGTGTCAACAATGCGAGTGTGAAAAGACTCATTGAAATATCAAAATTAAATGATGTTCTCAATATTGTTCCCACAGTGGAAGAAAGTATTGATTATATTTTTATGGAAGAAATTCAGAACGAATTGAATGAGGATGATTAAGTGAATATCGAATAATGAACACGGAATGAAGAATGTCGAAGTCGTTGAGAATCAATGAGTTACGAAATATCTAACAAGCGTTTATTTTTATTCACATATTCAGTTTCTAAAACTCGTTTAATAAAATTGGCTACTGCCTTTTAACTCTTGAAAAGATTAAGCCCTTTTCAAGAGTTTTTTTTGTGAAATGTAAAATAAAATCTCAATAAGTAACGATTAAATAATAACTCGGTCTAACTTATCTGCGAACAAAGGCAAGTTATTATTACTCATTACTAAGTGAAAATTCTTGTAATTCGTGGCTATTTAAAAGTTTGGGAAAATTTTGAACCAAAAAGCCCTCATTAAAATGCCTACATGATTGAACAAATTGGGCAAAAAACCAAAATGCGTTTTCAATACATCATATCGGTCTTTTAAAGATTGTTTATGCCTCTGTTTTGACACACCTCCAATCAAATATTCAGATATTATAAGATGCGTATTCACCACATTATCAGCCTTTTGCAAGCATTTTATAACCCAATCTATATCTGCCGCAAGATTATTAGAAATATACTGAGGGGCCAACCTTCGGGCAGGCAAAAACGCTTGATGACAAACCACCATACCCCTATTCAAACTTTGCCATGTGAGGGTTTCTGGAAGTTTTTGAACCGTCATTTCCGAACGAGTGCCAAGGTGCTTACGGGTATCATCCACGAGCATTGTTTCACCAAAAAGCACATCGGTTTGAGGCGTAATTTGAGCCGCCAAATGCTTTAAAACGTCGGCATCAACAAGGCAATCACCTGCGTTTAAAAACAAGACAAAATCTCCTTTAGCCATCCGAAGACCCTTGTTCATGGCATCATAGAGTCCCGCATCTTTCTCCGAAATCGACTGAATACTGAGGGGGTGCTTCGATTTATAACGCTCAATCAACTGAACAGTCTTATCGGTTGATAAGCCGTCAATTACAATATATTCATACTGTGTAAATGATTGATTTACAACACTTTGCATCGTTAAATCAATCAAGGTTTCACCATTAAAAACGACTGTTATAATAGAAAAAATTGGATTCATGTGGCGAATATAATCCTAACTTTTGTTTGTATATTGAAACCTTTAATTATTTTTGCAGACAATTTTATTTTGGAACTTTATTTATAATTTAAATTAACACAATATTAAAATCTCCTATTTATTCCACACCCATTTATGATGAAAGAATTAGAAATTTTTCAAGTGGATGCCTTCACAGATCACATCTTTGGAGGAAATCCAGCTGCGGTAATTCCACTAACTGAGTGGCTTTCTGACACCACATTACAAAACATTGCTATGGAAAACAATCTTTCAGAAACAGTGTTTATTGTGCCTTCATCCGCCAGTGATTTTCACATACGTTGGTTCACACCTACCATTGAGGTGAGGCTTTGTGGACACGCAACTTTGGCCACTGCTCACGTACTCTGGCATCACCTCAATTTTCCTAAAAATGAAGTCACTTTTGATTCATTGAGTGGCGTTTTGAAAGTAGAAAAAAAAGACCAAGGTTACACCCTCGATTTTCCCGTGGACACCTACGAAAGTGAAGATGTCGAGCTTCATCCGTTGAGTAATGTGTTGAATATCAGACCTTTATACATATACAAATGTAAAGATGATTATTTGGCATTGTATAGTTCAGCTAAAGAAATTTTAGACTTAGAAGTTGATTATGTTGGCTTAAAAAGTATTAAATCAAGAGGATTAATTACGACCGCAATAGGCACTGATGTTGATTTTGTATCACGTTGTTTCTACCCCGAAGCGGGCATCGAGGAAGACCCTGTAACTGGTTCGGCTCACACATCCATGACACCTTTTTGGGCGCAAAAATTGGGTTTTAATGTCCTCAAAGCTCGGCAATTATCTAATCGAAGAGGCGATTTGTTATGCGAACTTAAAGGAGATAGAGTTTTAATTACTGGAGAAGCTAAAACTTATATGGTAGGTAAAATTTTCTTAGATTGACAAAATAAAATTCGATTCAAAATTTCAAAAAAAAGACCCCCTCAGTATTTTACACTGAGGGGGTTCATTTTTACTTTATAAATGGTGTAGAATGAGTCGTTTAAAAAAATCGGTTTTTAAGATGTAAATGGTTATGAGTATAAGAAAAATTGATAACGCAGAAAAATAGTTAAATTATGAGTTTTAAGAAAAATTGATAACGCAAAAAAATAGTTAAAATGAGTTTTAAAAACAGAGAATAAGTTTTCTTCGTAATTATGATTCAAATGTAGTAGGATAGATAAAATAAATCGTGTAACATTTTATGACGAATATGACATGGTATAATTTAAAATATTGCAGTTTAAAACAAATAAAACATTGATTTTAAACTAATTACGAATTAATATAATTAATATTTTAACTATTTCGTGACAATTATTCGACTGGATTTTACCCATTTTTTCTACTTTTTAAAAATCAAATAGGCACAAATCTATTCATCTCAACGCTGTATGATTGCCCATCCATACCCAAAACAGTATTCGGAAATTGCGTTTTTGCTTCGAGCAAAAGGACTTCCAAATCATCATAACGAGCCGAATAATGACCAATAATCAACTGTTTTACTCGTGCTTTTTGAGCCATCATGCCAGCCTCAAGAGCGGTAGTATGCCCTGCCATGAAAGCGTGTTCCTTCATATTGTCCAGAAAAGTGGCTTCGTGATAAAGTAAATCTACCCCTTCTACGTGCGGTAAAATTGGTTCAAAATAAGTTGTATCAGAGCAATAAGCAAAACTGCGAGGAATAAGTGGCGGCATAGTGAGTTCGCTATTCGGAATAATCAAACCCTCCATCGTTGGCTCTTTATACTTCATATCAAAACCTTGTTTTACCGCTTTAATGTTTTCGTAAGTGAGGTTATATTGCTTTATTTTTTCAGGAATAATATTTCTGGGAAACGGCTTTTCTCTAAAAATAAAACCACAGGTAGGCACACGATGATTCAAATGGAAGCTGTGAACTGTCAATTTATCGTTCTCAAAAATGAGTGTTGCGTTGGAATGAGGTCCCTCAGTATTTAGGACGTAAAAATGGATTTTGAAAGGCGATTTGTAATAAGTTGCTTTAAAAACAGCTTCAATCATGGCTTCCATGCCCTCTGGTGCGTAGATATGTATCGGCATTTCTCGACCCATCATGGCCATCGAAGTGAGCAAACCGAAGATGCCAAAACAATGATCCCCGTGAAGGTGAGAGATAAAAATATGATTCAACCTGGAATGTTTGATGCCGAGATGTTGAAAACGGAACTGAGCCGCTTCGCCACAATCAATCAAGAAAAGTTCTCCGTGAATGTTTAAAATTTGACCTGATAAAAAACGATTTTTATAAGGCACAGCAGCACTTGTGCCGAGAATAGTTAATTCAAATGTCATTTTCTTTTGAACCAATTGAAAGATTAAGAAGTAAATATCGAATAATAAATACGGAATAATGAATTCATAAACCGTTGATAATCAATGAATTATATAATTTTAGCAAGCGTTTCAGCAATTATGCTGTTAACACGAATTAGTCGAATTAAAGTCGAATGAAACCAATTTAGACTTGCAATATTGTATAAATTCGTTTTTCTATTTGTGTAATTCGTGTTCTATTTCTCAAATACGGAAATTGCAACAAGCGTTTATATTCATTCAGTTACTTAAATCTTTTAATCACCATAAAAGTTTTTCAAATCTTCTATTTACTTTTGAGCAAAACCTAAATTGATGATGTTTAGTTTAAATTTTTATGCCCTCATTCCTTTCTTGACGCTTTTGCAAGGGATACTATTTACCACAATTTTCCTTGTTAGAGGCAAAAGAGAGGAACGATATTCCGATTTTTGGTTGGCATTGATGCTCTTTTTTTCTGCGCTCAATGGCGTGCCTTACATGCTCGGTTGGATGAATTATAATGACCTTTGGGAGAAATATACATATCTGCCGTGGGATGGTTTTTGGTTTATAATTCCGCCAGCAATTTTCTTATTTTTGAAAAGTCTGACCAATCAAAAATGGCGTTTTTCTATCAAAAAAGATTTTGTACATTTTCTGCCTTACGCTCTTTATTTTATCGTACATCTCTCGGTGGGGGTTGTTGGTTTCAACCAAAAAGAGCTTATTTATCAATGGGACAACTCTTTTTTCCTCAATATTTTCTTTACTATTTTGAGTTGGGGCGTTGAGATTTTCTACTTTTATGTGTCATTTAAATTGTATAAAAACTATCGAAATTGGGCCATTAATGAATATTCAAACTTAGAACAAGTGAGCTTTATTTGGTTTAGAAATTTCTTAATTGTCAATTTTTTTTGCTGGTTTATTGGCTTCCTAAATTCGCTTTATATTGATTTTTTCACCCACGAAACAAGCAACAATCATTACGCTTTGATGTGGATTGGTTACCTGTCCGATGCCATTTTATTGTACTACATCAGCCTTTCGGGCTTCATGCAATCTCGGATAAAAAATGTTGTTTTTGACACAAAAAAAGCCCTTTTAGTGCCTTATTCAAAGGAAAACATAGGAAATGCGACTCAAAATGAAGATGATACTGAGGGGTTAAATGAACCTTTGTTTCAGGAAGAAAATAAAAAAAATACGCTGTCGGAGGAAGATTTAGAATCATGGAAAAAAAAGGTTTCTAATCTATTTGAAAAAGAAAAACCTTATTTGGATTCCGAACTCACATTGTCTGATTTATCAGCTCGATTGAAAACGAATACCTCTATTTTATCTCAAGTGATTAACAAAGGGTTTGATAAAAACTTTAATGACTTTATAAACGAATTTCGGGTTTATGAATATCAAGCCAAAGTGAAGGCCCCTCAGTATGCGCACTATACGAGGCTTGCGGTGGCGTTTGATTGCGGGTTTAATTCAAAAGCTACTTTTAATAGAGCTTATAAAAAGTTGACAGGACAAAATCCGAGCGATTTTTGAGCGTTATGCAATTATAGTGGGTGTAGTTCCTTTGATGTATCTACTCACTGTTTTGTGCTGCGCACAAAAGGCGTTCTTGCAAGTTTTCCCTTTCGGGTTGAACTAATTTATTCAAAATAGAAATTTTTGAAAAAAAAATCTCTATTTTGAAAAAATTAGTTCAACCCGTTTAGCCCTTTTTCTTGGTACGCATTTTAGCGAAGCTAAAACAGTGAGTAAATACATCAAATGGAAAGTACACCCAGTAAATTGTAAAACTTAAACAACTGAAATATCGTTTATTTCGTTATTAAGAATAAAGGCTTAAATTTGTTTTACTTTAGAATCAAAAAACATTTAAATTTGAAAAATAAACATTTAAAAATTAAAACATCTTACGATTTGAAAAAGCTCTTCCTCTTTTTATATATTTTATTGACCCCCTCAGTATTTTGGGCAAAACACATAGTTGGTGGTGATATTACTTACGAAGTAAAGAGTTTTACAACTACCTCAAATCGCTACGCCTTTACCATGCATATTTACCGTGATAGTCTTTCAGTAGGTGGCGCATATTTTGATGACCCTGCCAATATTTCAATTTATAACAGTCGCACGGGTCAAATCGTCAAAAGTATAAACGTTGGATTAAATGGTGTAAAAAGTGTTTTAAGGCCCGATTATCCTTGTTTGATTCCCCCCAAAATAGCGGTTCAAGATGGTGTTTATTTTTTTGAAACGGATTTAGATATTATTAATGACACGTATATAGTGGTGTATCAAAGGTGTTGTAGAAATGAGACAATCAATAATCTGATTGACCCAGGCTCAATTGGGGCAAGCTATACCGTAGAAATTACGGGTTTTTCACAGCAAGTTCATAATAATTCACCTACTTTCAAACAATTTCCACCCATTGTCATCTGCGGTGGTTTTCCTCTAAATTTCGACCATTCGGCGGTTGATAAAGAAGGCGATCAATTGGTTTATAAATTTTGCTTGCCGAATAGTGGTGGTGGAAGAACATCTGGAAATAAATGCAGTGATAATGTACCTATTCCTGCTTGTTGGCCTCCTTTTGGCACGGTTACCTATAAAGAGCCAGAATATTCGTTTTTGAAACCCTTGCCGGGCGACCCAATTGTAGTCATCAATAGCAACACGGGCATTATCACGGGAACGCCTACGGAAGAAGGCATATTTGTGGTGAGCGTATGCGTAGAAGAATATCGAAATGGAAAATTATTGAGCGTTTTGAAACGAGATTTTCAATTTAAAGTCTCGGACTGCAAGCCGACTGTATTGGGCAAAGTAAAAGCGGATTCGGTAAAAGGCAAAACGTATTTTTTGAACCAATGCGGCGAAAAAAATCTTATGATTAGTAATTTGAGCCTTGATCGAGCTGTTATTAAAGATTTTAGATTTGAAGTCAATTTGAAAAAACCAACCAACGAAATTTACACAACTTGGGAACCGACGATTGTTTTCCCCGACACGGGCGTATATAAAGGTGGGCTTTTTCTGAATCCAGGGACTGAGTGTGCGGACACCATAGATTTAGTTTTCTCCATTTTTGATGCCGTAAAATCTGATTTTGAATATAAATACGACACTTGCATAGCGGGGCCAGTTACTTTCACCGATAAATCGAACTCGCCCAATGGAAAAATCATTAATTGGCGATGGGATTTTGGTGACGGAAAAGATGCTACGCTGCGCAACACTACCCATCTTTATGATAATCCAGGAAACAAAAATGTCACTTTATTCATTGAAGATTTGAGGCGTTGCAAGGCTTCAAAAGTTCAAGATTTTAATTGGCAACCTGCGCCGCCTATTTTGATAATTCAACCCAGTACTTTTGCTGGCTGCACACCGAGTGATGTAATATTTAAAAACCTATCAAAACCAATTGACTCAACTTATATTACCCGCTGGACTTTTGGAGATGGTGGCACTTCTGATAAAATTAGTCCTACATATTCGTATAAATCGCCTGGATTATATTCAGTTTCGCTTGAAGTAACGTCACCCATTGGTTGTAAAATTAGTCGTACTTTTAAAGATTGGATAAAAATCAGTCAAGGCTCGAAGGCAGATTTTGATTATATGCCAGAGAAAATAACGCAATTTAACCCAATCGTTTCTTTCAACGATTTGTCTCAAAACACGACCCGCTGGCAATGGTTTTTGGGTTCAAAAGGTTATTCAACTCGTCAAAATCCGATTTATACTTTTAGAGATACGGGCTTACAAAGAATAAAATTAGTGACCAATAATCAATACGGTTGCTTGGATTCGGTCATAAAATTCATTGACGTTATTCCAGAAATAACTTACTTTTTACCCAACGCATTTACGCCAAATAATGACGGTACAAACGATGGATTTAAAGGCAAAGGCATCACAGAAGGTATGAGAAGGTTTTCTTTAAAAATTTGGAATCGGTGGGGTGAGATGATTTTTGAAACCCTGAGCCCAGACGAAAGTTGGAACGGAAGGAAATTTAACACGGGAGAGGATTCGCCACAAGGCGTTTATTTATGTATCGTAAATTACGTTTCGCCTCGAGGTCAACCTTTTGAAATTAAAGGGTATGCAACTTTGATTAGATAATTTAACGATTATGTCTTTTTTTTAATCAAAAACAAGGCAATATAAAATATAATTTCGTATTTTTGATGATTGATTGTGCTTTTTAGTAACTATTTAAATGAGAAACAGGTTTATAAATTGCAATAATCTAAAACTGCATTGAGATTGTTTAAATTTTATTTTTAACCATAAAGTACAACTCAATCAACCTGTTAATCTTGTCTTTATAAATATAAAAAATATGAGAATGAAAATTTTATCACCCATATTGTTCCTACTAATATATTCAGTTTCTGTATCAGCACAAACTCGTTTGGCAACAGAAGCAAAAGGCATTGTTTTCGACCGTGAAAAGACGGTAGAGTTTAGGTTACACACGCATGGTTGGGCCATTAACTATCAAATTGGTACGATTAAAAGTTATTACAAAACGTCTTACTATGAATTTGGTTTGGGGGAATTAAACTCTCATAAAGAAGTAAGTTCTTCAACTGACCCCGTTGGCTCAATTGGCGGCGGCAGTTTTCGTTCCTATTCTTATGGTAAGCAAAATTATGCTTTTGTGCTTAGAGGTGGCATGGGTTTCAAAAAATATTACTCCGAAAAAGCGGCCAAAAATGGTGTAGCTGTCGGTGTATTATTTGCGGGCGGATTAACAGCAGCAATTATGAAGCCTTACTATTTGGAAATAGGGTCGCCAAGAGGAACGGAAATTGCAAAATCAATAAAATACACGCCTGAAACTGAAACTTTGTTTCTTGACAAAAACAAAATTACAGGTAGTGACGGGCTATTTACAGGCTTATCTGAGTCAGGTATTGTACCAGGTGCTTATGGTAGAGTTGGCTTACATCTTGATTGGGGTGCGTTCGACGAGTTTTTAAGAGCCTTAGAAATAGGTATTCAATTGGATGTTTTTCCCAAAAAATTACCAATAATGGTTCCTCTTAATGGTGTGAACGAAAATAAGCCTTATTTTTTAAACCTTTATGTATCTTTGCAGTTAGGTAAGAGAAATTAGGCTGTGCATAAATCGTATTGAGATAAACGTATAATTTATTTTTGAGTTAATTCATTGACTTTCAATATTTTATACTTTTAGATAAATATTTATATTTCAAAACAAAAAGCCACGCCTCCGTTAAGCGTGGCTTTTTGATTTAAAACGAATTTTGAAAGACCCCCTCAGTATTTTTATAAAAAATACTGTTGATTTATAACAAATAACCAATCGCTAATTTAAACTAATAATCAATAACAAAAAATGATAGAACTACCCATAACAGAATCAAAACCACAACGCCAAGCCAGACCCGATTGGTTGCGGGTCAAATTGCCGATTGGTGAAGATTTTAAGAAAGTAAGAAACATAGTAGATTCTTACAATCTACACACGATATGCCAAAGCGGGAATTGTCCCAATATGGGTGAGTGTTGGGGCGCAGGCACCGCAACGTTTATGATATTGGGTAACGTCTGTACCCGTTCATGTTCGTTTTGTGCGGTCAAAACAGGTCGTCCTAATGAGTATGATCAAGATGAACCCCGTCGAGTGGCAGAAGCAATTCAATTAATGGGTGTCAAGCATGCCGTCATTACATCCGTCAATCGAGATGAATTGAAAGACAGAGGAGCTGAAGTATGGTATCAAACGGTGGTTCAGGTGAAAGAAATGTCGCCTTCAACAACCATTGAAACGTTGATTCCAGACGTAAAATCCAATTGGGATGCCTTGATTCGGATGATTGAAGGTGGTCAAGAAGTGGTTTC
>JAYTMW010000720.1:0-5744 GCA_043728105.1 Saprospiraceae bacterium
TGATGAAGTGTTGAAAGTTGAAAGCGATTTTGCACAAACGAAAATCGTTAAACTGCCAACGAAACGGCACAAATTAGCAGCGACGATACAGGACGATACTAAGGACGATACAGCGAAAAAGAGCCGTCAAATTGGATTTCAGAAACAGGACGATACTTTGAAAAAGACGGATGAAACAGGGGTACATAACGATTTTCGTTCTACGGTGAATTTAAAGGACGATACTAAGACGATTATCGTTACAGGTGGCGACTTTGGTAAGTGTGAAAATTGCGGAAATGACTTCTTTCGCAACCATAAAAAACAGCGTTTTTGCTGCGAGGATTGCAGAAAAACGGCATGGTCAAATAAGACAGGTAAGACCTTAGACTTATCTATAAAAAGTAAAGAAAGACGGAAAAAATAAGAATTTAAATTATTTTTTAAATTTATTTTCAAGGTTTCGCACATTTTTTTCACAGTACAAAATCATACTGTTATATAATAAAGTTGCATAGCATAGCATACCATAGCATAGCATAGGGATTTTTAACAAGCGAGATGTGAAAATAGCAATTGCCAATAGCAAAACGTCTTAGTCTCCGTACCTCCCATATTAGGATAATTGGGAGGTACTTTCTAATATTGTCTTATAAACGACTGTAAATGCTCGTTTATAGCCGTTTATAAGGCAATATTAGATGTTTACAATAGTTTACATGAATTTTAATATAACAATAAAAAATAATTAAAAAATGAACGCACAAACGAAAGTTATTTCAGTCCGAGTACCTATGGAAAGTTACGTCAATGTGGTTAATAAGGCATTTAAACATCAATTATCAATAACTGATTTGGTGTTAGTAAAAGTGTTTAGCGAGGACGATTTAGAAAGTAAGATTGTAGATTTAAACACCAAATTAGAGGAATCTAACAGACAAATGGCGACCTTAGAAAATGAGGTTTCAAATTTAAACCTGACGTTAGAAAAGTCCACCGAACAAGTGAATGAATTACAAGCTAACCATGTCGAAGAAAAGGCAGTTTTAGAAAACTCTATTGCAGAACTGAAAGACATATATGCAGGTAAATTAAATACCATTGATGAAAATCACGTAGAAGAAAAGACAGCCTTAGAAAATGTGATTGCTCAATTGGACACAACAATAGAGGAAAAAGAGACTGTAATTAAGCTGATGGATAGCTTTATTAAAGACCAAACAGCGAGTTGGGAAACAGAGAATAAAGACCTTAAAACAGCTATTTTGAGGTTAGAAAGTAACTATAACATACTTACCAAAAAGTATGAGAAACTTAATTCTTCTCGTGTTGAGGTACACAATGAAAAAAGAGGTTTGGAAGGTAATATTACAAAACTACAAAACACTCTAACCAAATCCTCCCAAAAGGTTATATATCTTGAAACATCTTTGGCAGACCATTTAAAAGAAATTAAGACGTTGAAAACTAAGGTAACGAGAGCAAATCAAGTAATTGATGCTTTGAACGTTGAACGTGAAAAGGATATATATGGCTTTAATGAGGAGAAAAGGGAAGCTAAGATTCGCAACAATGAAAAGATAGACGAATTGCATGGCTATATTAAACGTTGGACTTCATACACATCAAATGATGCTCAATTATTTGAAAATGCAAAATCTTGGATTGAATTAAGCTAATTGTTAACCAAAGTACCGAAAAAAGTTAATTTTGCCTTAGAAACGAAAAAAGCCATCTCCAAAAGTGGAAACGGCTTGCTTTTCTTATTAGTGAAACTCCCGCACCGATTACAATTTTCCCCAAGGTTTGGCGACACGAAGGAAAATTGAAAAGTAGGAATCTGGCACAAAGCTATAAGTAATTTCAAACATTGTAAAGTATTTATTCCAGTTTAATTGAAATTAAACCGTATTAACCTTTACTATTGATAATCAATAACTAAATTTGAATTACTTTCTTAGTGCAAAGATACAGTTAGTTTATGACTAAAACTAACTATTTCCTACCTTTTTTCGGTGCTACAAATTTTAAATAAAAAAATGAGTAGCAACTCACAAATAATCAATCAGTTAGATACTGACAAACTGACATTCAGTTATTCACATTCAAATATTCTTAGTTCGACTGACAACCAAACAGGCGACCTAACAGCCCTATGCGCTTTGATTTCAAACCCGAAATCAAAAGCCAAGTTCGTGCAAGTGCAAAATATGACCCGAAGTTTATACGAGGGGCATTTAACCAAAAAAGAAGCTGAAAAGCTAAAAACAGACCTTGATAGAGCAAAACAAGGTTTAGGGTTTTATTTTCCAAGTGGCACAAATCCAAGCGGACACAAGGCAGACGGTTTGAGTTTTAACGGTTGTATTGGTTTTGATTATGACTTTCATTTTAGAGGAGGGGATATTATAGCCAAAGGATTAAAAGAAGCCCTAAAACAGTTTGATTTTGTCTCACTTCTGCATTATTCAAGTGGTGGATATGGTGTAAAGGGTATCTTTCAAACTGACTTAAAAGAATGTGATACAGACCTTTATAAATTTGCTGAAAATCAAATATTTACACATCTTGCAAGCTGCGGTATAACATTGAATCACGACCCGCACGGCTACGGTAAAACGTGTTATTTGGCTTATGACAAAGAAGCCTATCTAAATACTCATGCAACATCATTCAGTATTGATTTAGAAGCCTATGAGAAAGAAAAATCCGTAAAACAAGCGCAAAGCAGCCGTAAAGCAGCCGTAAAACATGATGACAACGAAGTAAAACAAGCCGTTGAGTTTTTGATTGAAAATAAAATCAATGTTGCAAGTTGTTATAATGAGTATTTAAGTTTTACAGCGTCTTGTCTCAATACTTTTGGTACTGAGGGGGGGGATATTGCTTTTCAAGTTCTGGACAATTCCGAACAATTTAATGTCTCTACATTTAGAAAAAACTTTGATGCTCACGTCATAAGCCTATCAAAGCCTACCAATGGCAGCCAAGCCACCGAGCGAAGTATTTTATTTCATGCCGTTGAAAATGGATTCAAGTATGAAAAAAAGCCACAAAGCAAGCGTTTAGATGAATGTCAATTCAATAACTTAGATTTATTCATAGTTGACCGTAAAAACGCCTTAGAGCGTATCAAAACGGACAAGAGCCGTAAAATTATCATTTGTGAAGATTCATTTATTGAAACGATAGAAAGCGAATTGAAAGCAAAACGTTTAGACCTAAAAAGCACGAACTTTGATACAATCGTATGCACATACATCGAGCAGTCTAAACTATCCATTGACTTATTGACAGGCGCAAATGTTTACTTTTTCGGTGCAAATAATCTGAATAGGAAACGATACACCTATACTGCAAACGAGATTGAAAGATTGTCAAAAATTACGAATGTCGTGCTATTTGCGGACACGCCTACATATTTACATATTGCCCAACATATCACCACCATAGACCAATACACCAACAATTCAAAGGTTATTGAATCCGATAACCCAAAGGCGACCTTTGTAGAATTGATAAAAAAGCATGGTGAAAATGAAGTGCAATATATTGAAACGTCCGAGAGCATCAACAGGCAGTTACAAGGATATGAAGTTCTAAAACGTTCAGAATTATACAAAGCAGACCACAAAAAACCGCTTTTTGTGCTTTATGATTCAAATGTCCAATTAATGCCCGAAGCCTTTACCCAATTTGAAAACGTGGTGTTTGTTGTCCGTTCTGAAAAAAAATCATGCGTCAATATGTCCACCTTTTGCGCTGCAAACAGCAAGCGGACAAATGACGCATTACAATTTATTGATAATGATGTATTTAGATGTGATATTGAAAAAATGCTATTTGAGACGGTTAGAAATCAAACAATTGCTATTCGTAGAAATGGCAATAAGTTAGAACGTTGCCCAAACATTCAAACGGTTTTAGAATCAGAGCATCAAATTAAACTTTTATATTCCGATGCTGGCAAGCTGCAAAAGCACATCGAGAGTTTCACCACTGTTTTAACTGAAATATCAGAATTAAGCGAAGAAACGGAAATGATTATAGAAGAAATTAAACAGGCACAAAAAGACCTTGCAAAAGAAAAGAAGGACGAATACTTTGAGTTTTTACAAGAAGTAGAGAACTTGAATATCCGTTCATCAATTGAATTGAGCGACTTTGTAGCAAGTAAAACGGAAATGAGTAGAGGGGAAAAAATAGCCTATCACCGTTTAAAAATGCTTTGTAAAGTCAATGATTCATTCTCAATTTGTTTTGATGCCGTTAAAGATTCTTATGTCGGTTGGACAAAGACAAAAGGACGGTTTATTGCTGCAAAAGTGGTGAAAACAGATACGAAGATAGGCAAGTCATTACAGACATTCAGAGACACCACCGACGGAAACCAATACACGAAAACGGACTTAATAGAAATAGCAAAGGCAATATTAAACACAATAAGTGGTAACGATACCGAGATATGGAAACAATTAAAAAGGATCTGTTTCTTAGAAAGTAAGCAAATTAGTAAAAAACGATTAAGAGTATATGAGTGTCATTTTCTTGAATAATACAGAAAGGGGTACTTAAAAAATGCTAATTATATTAATTAGCATTTTTTAAGTACCCCTGATACACAAAGAAAATAGTCATGGTGTGTGCCGATTTTCTTTAATTATACTAATTAGCGTTTTTCGGCACAAAACCCCCAAAGGCTATTTCCAAAACTGCCACCACCTTAAAGGCACATCTTTATCATCAATGGGTTTAGATAATTGTTTTTGAGCATTGCCCAAT
Source organism: Saprospiraceae bacterium (assembly GCA_043728105.1). Taxonomy (GTDB): domain Bacteria; phylum Bacteroidota; class Bacteroidia; order Chitinophagales; family Saprospiraceae; genus JAAFJT01. The sequence continues at coordinate 4,762 of JAYTMW010000720.1, forward strand.
GAGTAGTTCACTTCTTTGAGCCGTTCTAAAAGTTCCTTGTTTGCTTCGCTTAAATTGGAAATTTGACCGTCTTTTACTTCGCCTTGTTTTTGTAGGTATTCTATTTGACCCCTCAGTATTTCGATGATAGAGTTATCATTATCCGTTAAATGTTCCTGACGTTTAGTGTATTCAGGTTCATGCGTCTCTATCACGTCTTTATCGTCTCTATCACTTGAAAATAAGAGAGTTATGAGAGAGTTATGATAAAGATGCTTTATGCCCCCTTTATTACTATCTGTTTGTATTTTCTTGATATACAGGTCTTTTTTTTCTTTTGAGAGGTCTTTTAAGTGTCTGCGGACAGTTGACACCCCTTTATTTACCTTTGTCGCAAGTTGTTCTATTTCAAGCCATTCAGCAGCCATTTGAGAGAGTTATGATAACGTTATGAGAGAGACGATAACGTTATCAGAGAGATGATAGAGTTATCATTAAGCAAAAGTATGTAATAATTTCTTACCTAATTTATCACGTAGTAAATTATCTTTACTCAAAATCTTTAAAAATGGATATTCAGAAAGAAAAAAAGGACGTAGGAAGACCATACAAGCCCGAAGCCGTTGGACGTGTGAAGCTCACCACCTCAGTACAAGGCAGTTTAAAAAAATGGCTTAAAGGATATGCCACCGAGACAGGACAAACATTAGCGGACGTTTTGGAAGATGCTATAATTGAGTATCGAATCAAGCACGACCTCAAAAAGCAAAATTAATTTATCACGTAGTAAATTATTGGAAATGGAAAACAATGAATTGACTCCCTTTGAGGGTAAAGAGATTAGAAAAATATGGCATGATGAACAATGGTACTTTTCAGTTATTGACGTTATCGAGGTTTTGACGGATAGCCCAAGCCCTAAAACGTATTGGGCAAAACTAAAAACCAAAGAAAAAGCGGCAAGCGGTCAAACGTTCCCATTTACGGAACGTTTGAAATTACTT
>JAYTMW010000721.1:0-5178 GCA_043728105.1 Saprospiraceae bacterium
GTATTTAAAGAAGGGCGGTTTCATGATTTTCCCATTCCTGTCTGCCGACAGGCAGGTTGGATATTTTTTTTAAAGAAAAACGAAGAGGTAATTTCGCCCGTGCTTATTCATAACTTATCTTTTAAAATTTGGCGAATGAGGCCCCTCAGTATTTTTGACGTTTTTACCCGTTTTTTCACATTGGATATTTTTTTTTAAAGGTTTTAAGAAAAACGAAGAGGTAATTTCACCCGTGCTTATTCATAGCTTATCTCTTAAAATTTGGCGAAAGAGGCCCCCTCAGTATTTATACTAAAAATTATTAAATATGAGATAAAAATATCAATTTAGCTATCAAAAAAATCGTACATACTTAAAGATTTTTATATAACTTTGATTTACAATTTGTACTATTTGTTAATCATAATTAAAACTTCTCCAAATGAATTTAGAAGCCACTACGAAAACCCGTATTGTGAGCGTCGTAAACATATTTGAAACGGGAACACCCGACGGCAAATATGACGCAATATCCATTTTTGCGGATGGAAATCCTGATGCAAAGGGCAAAAAAACCCGCCAAATTACTTACGGCAGAAGCCAAACCACCGAGCAAGGTCATCTCAAAGAACTGATTGCCGATTACATGAAAAACAAGGGGATTTTTGCCAAGCATTTTGAGTATTATCTACCCAAAATTGGCGTAGAGCCTTTGGTGGACAATGCCATGTTTAAGGAAGTTTTGGTGGATGCGGCGAAGGGCGACCCTATCATGCGCAACACGCAAGATGCGTTTTTTGACCGCACGTATTTTCAACCCGCCGTAGCGTTTGCTGAGGAGAATGGGTTTACCCTACCCCTCAGTATTTTGGTCATTTACGACAGTTATATCCACTCCAACAAAGTGCCTCAAACCGTGAGAAATATGTTTTCAGAAGCAACGCCCAGAAATGGTGGCGACGAAAAAAATTGGGTAAAAGCCTACGTGGACGCTCGTCGAAAATGGTTGCAACGGCTGCCCGACCCTGTGCCTGTGACGGTCTATCGGATGGATTGTTTTAAGGCTCAAATGGAAGCTGATAATTGGCTTTTGAATAAAGTGGTATTGAGCAATGGTGAAAAATCACGGGATATGCTTGATGTGCCTCAAAATACTGAGGGGGTGCATGTGGGCGTGTGGAATGGTTTTATGTTCGTGGATACGCCCGTGGAAACGACTACAATAATTCGGACTTTGATGATATAAAAATTTATTTTGCATAAAAAAAATGCCCAATAAATCAGATTGATTTATTAGGCATTTTTTTATGTAACTTATTGATTGTATATATTTTATACTTTTAAAATAATTTATCTATGAAGTAAGTAACGCCAAGATTGAAACCTAAATTGGAATCTGATACTTTACTTTTTTGTTGCATACTTTCAGTTTTATGAAAGCTAAAATCAAAATCAATATTTGCATCAATTGCAATATAAGGCGTTATAAAATAATTAAAACCAACTTTTTTAGAGAACATCATTTCAACTTGAAGCGCAAGATTTCGAGTATTAAAATCAAGCCCTAAACCTAATTCTGGATAAATATACCAACGATTAGACATTGAAACATAATAACGTGCTTTTGTACCAACTGAAAAATTATAAAAATCATCACTGTCTGGTAAAACGCCAATGGTTGCGCCCCCGTAATAGCCCAATGCAAAGTGATTATTTTTGAATTTGAAACGCTCAAAAATGCCGTTTAATAATGTGTAGGAATTGCCTTGAACTGAGTGTCTCACAAAAAAGCTACCTGAAACGATAGACCTTCCTGCTTTGATAAATTGAGTTGAATCTTTTGATTTATTGCCGAAAATTTGAGGAACAAAATTTTTCAAACCTACATTTATTTCTACGGTATTATCATAGAAACCACGCCCTAATTCACGATTGAAATATCCTACCTGACCGTCCATAAAAACGTTCTCGTTTACAGGCAAAATGACTCCTAAGCCTACGTGATACGCATAATTTGAACTTTTATACTCTGTCGGTTCATTTGGAGGTGTAACACTGTTTTGAATTTCATTATGATAGCCGTACTTACCACCAAGATTCACATAAAATCCATTCATTTTTTTTTTGAAATAATAGTTTATTTCAGGTTGGAATGAAACTTCAATGGAACGAAAGAGCTGCATATTGGGAGAGCTATTTTCTACAAAACTATTGAACCCTAATCCTAAACCTACTTGTAAATTATCAGAAACCATGTAGTAAGAACTTCAGATGCCAAATCCTAACGCATATTCATCATACTCATTGGGCATTTTCGTGTTTGAAGTATAATATCGAACATTAGATTGAAAGCCTAAATTAGATGAGCCAATCGTTTTAGAACCCTTAGTGATTTGTGCGAAAGTTGGGACGGCAATTAATGCAAAAAAGTACGAAAAAAAGTGTTGTTTTGCTGTCATAATGATTGGTATTAAAGTGTGAGAAAAAGAAGCTTGATTGTGAATCAAATTTACATTTCATTTACAAACAAGTCACTTATTTTTACGGTTTTTAACCTTCATTTAACCGTATCCTAACTTTTATATAACATTATCTAATTTTATAACACATTGATAATCAACAACTTATATGAAATCAGAAAAAATATTACTACTCGGCAATCCAAAATTAAATGAAAAATCAGAGCTTGTTTTGCAAACCGAAGTGACAGAATTAGAGCCTGTCATTCAAGATTTGCACGATATTTTGTTTGAATTTAAAGTCCGTTTTGCGCATTATGGAGCATTCAGAGGCATCGCCGCCCCGCAGATAGGCGTGATGAAACGCCTTATATATATGTATGTGGACGAACCCATTGTTTTCATCAATCCTGTTTTGACGGATTTGACCGAAGATATGTTTGAAGTGTGGGACGATTGCATGTGTTTTCCGAACCTTTTGGTGAAACTAAAAAGGCATAAATCATGCACCATTCATTTTAAAGATAGAGATTGGAACGACCAAACGATGCACTTTGAAGGCAGTCTTTCTGAACTCATTCAACACGAATATGACCATTTGGAAGGTATTTTGGCAACTGAAAAGGCTCTTGATAGTCAGTCTTTTAAGTGGCGGGTGTAGCACTGTATCGGCGTTTTCAACTGACCTGTGCGATTAAACGTGTTCGACAACATCTATCATCTTGAAACCACCGATTTTAATCGGTGGACTATGCAAATACACGGATGCCATCTATCTTCTTTTCAAAAACATCACATCTAAGCGTGCAGGATGTGATGTTTCTGAAAAGAAGATAGATGTCGGTCGAGCATATTCTTACCCACCGATTGAAATCGGTGGTTTCAAGATGATAGATGTTGCCTAACACGTTTAATCGCACAGGTCGGATAAATCCGCCGAGTGCTTCAATATCATCGACTTATTGATAGGATTTTCGGCGGTTGAAATCGCCGATACATATAAAAACACAATTTAATTAGTTGAATAAGAAATTATTTATATTTTTACAATCTCAAATAATTACTTTTTTCATCTAATTGAAAATAAAGATAAATTTGAGCAAAAAAAGGGCGCAATACCATAAAACACCATTCGTATTGCCCAATATAACGCTCATTTTTAATCCTTAATTTTTAATTTTTAATTTTCAACAATGGCTCTTTTCGGAAATAATAAAAAAGAAAGTACGACCCCCTCAGTATCAACGGCAAATCCAACGGCTACCGAAAGCGGGTTGACGTGCATCATCGCAAAAGGCACGGTCATCACGGGCAAGGTTATCACAACCGAAAATATCCGCATCGACGGCACCATAAAAGGTGAGTTGCGTTGCGACAAAAAGGTGGTGATGGATGCAGGCGGTTTAGTGGAGGGCAATATCTACGCAGGAGAATCAACCATTAAAGGAAAAGTGGAAGGTACAGTTACCGTAAGCAACACTTTACATCTTCTTGATTCATCGTTTATCAAAGGTGATATAAAAGCGAAGAAATTACACGTGGAAGAAGGTGCCCGCTATGATGGGCAGTGTAAAATTGGATAAATAAAAATATTTTTAAAATCTTTTCCTTAGATAATATTTTCATCTAAATCATTGATTTTCAACACTTTACAGCCCTACCATTGTTTAAATAACAACGATAGGGTTTATTTTTAAAAAAATAATGATGCAATGATTAGGATTATTGAACAGAGTGATTGTATATTTGCACCGCATTAAGCAAAAGGGCTTAATCAATTTTGAATAATACATGCGAAAGTAGCTCAGTTGGTAGAGCACGACCTTGCCAAGGTCGGGGTCGCGAGTTCGAGTCTCGTCTTTCGCTCAGCTTCCAAAAGCTACAAAAAGTCATCTTTTAGATGGCTTTTTTTTTGCAGATGAATAAAGTTATTTACGTAACTTTACGCATCTTGCCTTGGTGGTGGAATGGTAGACACGCAGGACTTAAAATCCTGTGGGAGCAATCCCGTGCGGGTTCGAGTCCCGCCCGAGGTACAAACCTCAGAGCGCAATTCATTGATAATCAATGTCTTGCGCTTTTTTTTTGCGTCGTGTATATCATACAGAGTAAAAAGAGAAAACAGAGATAATTCTTGATACTCCAATAATGATACTAAAGTAAAAGTGGTTTTCGAGCTTACAACTCAAGGTCTCAATTGCCTCCATCTTCAGATGGGGGGTGAAAAAGAGAAAATTAATCATTTCAATCCCCCATCTGAAGATGGAGGCAATTGAGACAAGAAATAAAAAACCAAAATCAGTTTCGCTCCAGTATATCTCAGTTTTCTCTTTTTACTCTGTGTGAAATAAAATTTTTACCCCCTCAGTGTTTTGCGCTTTTAACGGCTTTTCATAACTTGCCCGATTATGATAAAAGCAATAGAAAAGGATGCGTTAGTGCCTAAGGTTCTTGAACGAATTGGGAAGTTGGGCTTCGATGTGTTACCCGAACAACGTTTGGGTGATTCGATTTTTCGTTTGGATGAATCGTGCTTGATTTATACCGATGTGACGCACCTTAATTATCGCAAAGAATATATTTTTTCTTTACCAAAAAATACACTCGATTTTATTTTCGACACCCATCGCAATAGTTTTTTGCTGCTCATTTGCGACAGCACGGAACGGGTTTTCATTTTGCCTATTTCCTTGATTCTTGAAATTTTTCACGATATTTATTCAAATGGAACAGATTTCAA
>JAYTMW010000722.1:0-4090 GCA_043728105.1 Saprospiraceae bacterium
AATATAAATATGATATTGCCAATCAACATTTGCTTTTGCCAATAGCATCACAAGCGTAACGTGAAGGTTACTCAAATTTTGTTTATCGGTGACTAAAAATAAATGGACAATTTTCTCTTGCATTACTTAACGACATTGCCTTTTTTGAAAGGATTATTTTGTTTTAAAATATCAAATAGAAATGTGTAGTGCGATTTAGAGATCACTACAGCTTTTAAGTAATCTTTGAGCGACAAATCTATGAGGTTTTTGTAAAAAATATACCACGCAGGCACAGCCATAAATAATATGAGGCAAATAAATGAAATCAAAATGCCATTGATGCCAAAAAATGAGCCGAGAAAAAGAAAAATGACCGTGGCGGTTAAGTACAAAATTTGCCAAATCAAGTCCAAATCAGTTCTGCCAGTTGCTATCAAAAGGCTACCTATGGGATTATGTATGCCTCTCAAATACATATAAATGCAAAATAGGCGCAGCAAAAGCACACATTCTGGATATTTTGTACCGTATAGAACGTAGATAATTACATCTGATAAAATGAAAATTATAAGGAAAATATTGAACGTCAAAATGGAAGTCATTTTTATCAATTTGACATAATTTTCCTTCAATTTTTCTTTATCGTTTTGCATGGCTGCCAAAAGCGGCGAAGCCACTTCCGTAATGATTGGATTGATAAACATCGTAGGTTTCACGGCCAATTGCTTAGCCAAATTATAACTTCCTAATGGCCCCATGCCCAACATTTTGCCAATGATAAAAACGTCTAATTCTTTTGAGAAAAAATTTATCATTTGCCCACCCACTTGAAATCCTCCAATTTTCAAGAAAGGATAGGTTTCTTTTAAAGAAAAATGCAATTTAATGGGGTGATTTTTATAGCCTAAAATAAGATAAAGAAAATTAAGAGCCGCAAATTGCATCAAAGTTGAATAGGCTAAAGCATAAACACCAAAATTATTCATCGCCAAAACAACCGCTAAAATCATGGACAGGATGGCGGCTATTATTTCAACAATGGATAGAATATAAAAATTGAGTTCCTTTTGAAATACGGTGCTGAATTGCCTTCCGATGGAACTCAAAATAATATTGATGGAAACAAGTGGAATCAAATCATTTAATTGAGGTTGCTTATAAAATGCAGCAAAGAATGGAGTCAGTAAAAATATTATAAAAAATAGAAAAATGGAAACCATAAAATTGAGCCAATAAAGACTACTGTATTCTTTTTGTGAAATATTTTGCTTGTGCAGAATGGCTGTACTCAAGCCCATATCCATGAACAATTCGGCAAAACCAATGACGATATAAACTAAACCAATCAAGCCAAAATCTTCCTTATTCAAAAAACGAGCAAGGATGGATATTCTAAGAATACCAACGCCAATGTTTGTGAATTTTGCCAATGATGCCCACTTTACACCTTCAATCGTTTTTTTTCCAATACTCATTTAAACGTTCTATTTAATATAAGTGCAAGGACAAAATTAAACACATAGGACACATAGTTTTAAGAAATAATTTCTATAACTCATTGAAAATCAAGCAATTATATATCAATCTATGTGTCCTATGTGCCTATGTGTTAAAAAAAGACTACATGTTATTTATTGCTTAAAAATTTAATATTGCGTTTCAACCCTTCAAATTTCGTCCTTTTTACGGCTGATTTTTTAAATATTTCTTTAAAAACATCTTCCGTTATCTCTTCCCAATCGCTTTTTTTCATTTGTAAAAGGTCGGGATATGGTTCGAATTGTGGTTCATTATGGCGTTTTGAAAACCGATTCCACGGGCAAACGTCTTGACACACATCGCAGCCGTACATCCAATTATCCATTTTATTGTGAAATTCAATCGGTAAGGCTTCTTTTAATTCTATCGTCAGATACGAAATGCACTTCGAGCCGTCCATGAAATAACCTTCGGGCGAAATGGCTTCCGTGGGGCAAGCGTCAATGCACTTTCGGCACGTACCACAATAATCTTTAATCGGATTGTCATAAATTAAATCCAAATCCAAGATTAATTCAGCCAAAAAAAAGAATGAACCTTGCTTCGGATTAATCAACAAAGTATTGCGCCCAACCCAACCTACGCCGCTTCGTTTGGCCCAATCTCGTTCCAGTACGGGTGCAGAATCCACGAAGGCACGACCATTAACTTCTCCTATTTCTGTTTGAATAAAATTAAGTAAATCTTTGAGCTTTTCTTTCACAACATAATGATAATCAACGCCATACGCATATTGAGAAATCTTAGGTGTGTTGGCATCTACCTGTTTTTCTTCCGTAAAATAATTGTAGGTTAAGGAAATAACGGACTTTGCGCCTTCCACTAATTGGCGTGGGTCAATCCGTTTATCGAAGTGGTTTTCCATGTACGACATCTTGCCGTGGTAGCCTTTGTTGAGCCACGCTTCAAGTTGGCGGGCTTCTGCGTCCATGCGCTCGGCTTTTGCCATACCAATAAAATCAAAGCCCAAACGGTAGGCTTCTTCTCGGATTTTATCTGTATGACTTTGGATATTCATTGTGTAAAAGTATGGGAAAATGTTGTATTGCTATAATTACTTAGCTATCAGCTTTCAGCAATGAGTTGTCAGCTACAAATCGTAAATTCTTAAAGGATTTGTTGTGAGAAAAGGCTGATTTCTGACAGCTCATAGCTGATGGCTACCTAATAAAAATCCACAAGCTGTTGGGCTTGTGGATTGGGTTCTCAGCGTTTTCATAAAGAAAAGGTCGTGAGATTTTGATTAAGCGTTGGTTTGGCTTTCAAGATATGAAACAGCATTACCAACGGTCTGAATTTTTTCTGCCTGTTCATCAGGAATTGAAATGTCAAACTCTTTTTCAAATTCCATGATTAATTCAACGGTGTCGAGTGAATCAGCACCCAAATCTTGAGTGAAGCTTGCTTCGGGCGTAACTTCCGCCTCATCTACACCTAACTTGTCAACGATAATTTTCGTGACTCTTTCTGCAATAGTAGCCATGATTTCAGTAAAAATTTTAAATAAAAATTTTTGATTTTTCTTTTAATTAACCTTGAAGAAATGTTTAGCCATCTTAATCTTTCTATTTAAAATTTATAAAATCTTAAAAGTCAAACTTTAATCTTTATTCATTCCATCTTATCGCATCTTTCGACGATTGGTGGCGCAAAGGTAACATTCCACTTGACTTTTAACCAAAACTTTACCTACAATTTTTAAATTTATAATTAGAATGATTACGGTGTCTAAAAAACTGTTTATATATCATATTTTGAGAGGAAGGGGGCCCTCAGTATTTTGGACAAAAACAAGCATTATACCTTTGTTTTAGTTCTCTTCTTAACTTCATCTTTAATAACCTCAACCGCTTTTTCAATAATCGCATCTTTACCTTCCAATTCTTCTTTGGGGCCTGTCGTGATTTCAATATCGGGTGGCATACCCAACTCAAAATTATAACCGTCCGCCGTGGTTTGATAGGTGGCAGAAAAACGATATTGCCAACCATTGGGCAAGTCGGCTGAAATGGGAATGCCGCCGCCGCCGCCCGTGTTGTCGCCCACAATCGTGACGTTGGGCAATTGCGACATGAAGGCAGCAAAATGCGTGGTCGCCGAATAACAACCTCTATTGGTCAACACCACAATCGGTTTTGTGAAAGGCACTCTTTTTTTATTTGGTTCAACCCAAAACTCTTGGGGTTTGGCAAAATCGTTGTGGTTTTTACCATTTTTGACGTTCATGTATCCGACCAATGTTCGCTTTTCTACAAAGCGATTCATGAGCCGAAAAATGGTTGCCATTGAGCCACCGCCGTTGTCCCGCACGTCAATGATGAGTCCTTTGGCATCTTTAAAACGATAGAGAATAAAATCCAAATCGCCTTCCGAAATACCATTGCTGAACGATGAATAACGGATGTAACCAACAGAATCTGCCAGAATCTGATTGGGCAATGCGCCTGTCATTTTGAAATCTTTTTTGAAGTAATTACGAAAAACAAAGTTGGAATTGAAGTTGTCGGGATGGTCTTCTTTCCATGACCAGTTGCGGCTTCGGTCGGTGGTGGTCGAAAGATTGACGTGA
>JAYTMW010000723.1:0-6214 GCA_043728105.1 Saprospiraceae bacterium
GATAAACCAACCGCAACTCCTGTGCCACCTGTGCAATACGAACCTGTACCTGTTACATTATAGGCTGTTGGCAAAGCAACTACCGCCAAAGTTGGCGAAAGAGCAATAGACTGGCAACCCGAAGCATTTTTGACGGTCATTGTATAGCTGTAATTGCCCAATATTGCACCACCAAGTGTAAATGTTAATGGGCTTGCAGTTAAAGTCGCATTTACAACATTTACACCTGGGCCCGAAATAGAATAAGTTGTAGGAGAACCAGTTGTGGCTGTAAAAGGAATTGAAAAACTTGTTGCTCCAACACAAATATTGGGAGTAGCAGATAAAGTTATGCTTGGTAAAGTATTTATAGATACACTTCCCGTAATATTGCTTGACGTACATCCTGCGGCATTTCTAACCGTCAAAGTATATGAAATACTTGTGCCTGTTGCTCCGCTACTCAAATTTACAGTAATTTGATTAGCTGGTAAAGTGGCATTCGTTACGCTTGTAATGCCTATTCCTGAAAGAGAATAAGTTGTTGGTGTTCCCGTTGTGGCAGTATATGGAATCGTAAAAGAGGTTGTTCCTTCACAAATTGCTGGACTCGCACTTTTTGTTAAAGTTGGGGTAGCTGGATCGGTTAGTATTTTTGCAGGATTGAGTGTTCCCGTTGAACCTATACAGCTTACGTTAGTTAGCGAAAAATTATTATAACTTCCTGCTGTTAATCCCGTTAGTGAAAATGCATCTGACGCAACCGTAACACTTTTGGGAGAGCCCGCCCCTGTGTAAGTCAGTGAATACGTGCCGTTGGGCAAATTGGTAGAAGTAAAAGCAATACTGCCATTTGTTCCTGCACAAGTGGTTGGACTGCTCACTGTTCCTGCCGTCAGAGTAGTATTACAAGCTGCCGCAGTACCCCTAATAGAGAATACATAGGGGTTTTCGTCAGGATCGAAACTATACAAATTTATTGTAGCATTCTTTACTCCTGTGGTCGTAGGCGTAAAAGCTACTTCAAATGTTGTCGTGCCGTTGCCAGCTACTGGAGAAGTAGGTTGAGCAGTTACTGTAAAATCTGAAGCATTAGTTCCAGAAATTACTATTGCTGGGCTTGCATTTAAGTCTAATGAACCTGTACCCGTGTTTTCAATGGTAAAAGTTTTAGTTACTGCTCCCGAATTAATTGCCTTTGAACCAAAATCAGTATCATTGGTTGTTGTAGGGAAAAGATTTCTATTGGGAATTGTGATTCCATTACCTTTCAAATTAATATCGGGCAAATTGGTTACTCCCGTCCCTTGAATATTGAAATTATAAGTACCTTCATCGGTATCAGAGCTGGTAATTGTTATCGTCGCATTACGTACACCAGTAGCTGAGGGGTCAAAAGTTACAACAAAGGTTGTTGATTCTGAACCAAGAACTAAGTTCGTATTTGGCTGAGTGGTAACTGTAAAATCTGAAGAATTAGAACCACTAATGGCAACTTGGGGTGATCCCGTAAGCCCCAAAGCACCTAACCCTGTATTGAATATAGTAAATGTTCGGGTCGTAGTACCTGAGGTAACCAACTGAACGCCAAAATGAGTATTATCCGAAACGGTTGGCGATATATCTCCGTCAATAATGGAGTTGCCGTTTCCTCGCAATTCAATATCTGAGGCGGCCGCATAAAAATTACCAGTAACGACCCCACCATAATACCAATCCATCGTAAGTTGACCACCATTTTGATCAATATTCGCACGACCACCAGCACTGTTAGTTATCCTATATCCAACGACATTGGTCATAGCATACTCTGGAAAAGGCGAAAAAAGAATAGTTGCAAAGCCACTTGCATAAGCAGAACAAGAGGTTGTACAATTTAGATTAATTGCTATTCCAGTAACCTTGCCTGCATTTGCAGGCGAAATCGTAGCACTTACTTGAGCCTCGACTTTACTCAATGTTAAGTAAATCAAAAGCATAAAAATTGTCAAAAAACGAAAATTTTCCTGAATAGAGAATGTCATTTTTTGAATAGGGCTTATCATCAAAGCCATCAAGACGTAAAAAAGTTTCCTCATTAGTTGAATTGTTTAGTAATCGACCTTTCGCAGATCAAAAATTGTGATAATTGAAAAAATTAGCAAAAATGACTTTAACATTTGTCTTATTTGTGATACTATGATACTGAATATTTACTACTCAAATTTGGGTGCAAAAAACATGTTGAAATAACATATTCAACGAAATGACCAATATATTCACCCAATGGATAATGTGCTCATCCAACTGTATTGTTTTAAGATAAAGACACTCAAAAAATATTTAAAATACTGAGGGGGGTAAAGTGTAAAAAAGAAAGGTGACGAAATTATTGAGGTTTAATAATTTCTTGTTGGCAAGCGTAATCGTTTGGTATTAGTCCATAAAATACCCCAACTCTAATGTTTACACGTTGTTGCAAACGCCCTCGCTGCGCAAACAATTTTGAAAGAGACACCCGTTGACATTCTTTTTTTAGAGATTGAAATGCCCGATTTAACAGGTTTAGATTTAATTAAATTGGTGACAGAACCTAAGCCCGCTATCATTTTAACCACGGCTTACAGTCAATACGCCGTTGAAAGTTACGAATTTGCGGTAGCTGATTATTTGCTCAAACCCATCGTTTTTGAGCGTTTTGCTCAAGCCGTGAATAAGGTCATTGACAGTCTTTCGGATAAAATAAAACCCAATTTACCCAAAGCCAAAGAAACGGAAAAAGTAACTTATCCTAATTCGATTTTTGTCAAATCCAATCTAAAAATCGTAAAAATCAACCTCGATCAAATTCTGTACGTTGAAGGCTTACGAGAGTATATCAGCATCTTTACGACCGACGGGCGACACGTAGTTTTACAATCCCTTAGTCGTTTTTTAGAGATTTTACCACCCGACCGATTTATCCGTGTTCACCGTTCCTACATCGTCAGCGCCGAGCGCATTGATGCCATTGACAACAATACGATTCACGTAGGCAGTACGACGCATTTTTTTGTATAATTCAATTTATGTTAACTCAAGTTGGTTGACACATAAAACGAGTAGATAAGTTAGTGTAGTTTTTTAATCCAATAAGTTTTAACTTATTGAGAATCAAGTACAACGGGTTGAAAGCCATTGGAATGTTGACCATGTTATTTTTTACTCGTTACCTAGTGTATTGCCTTGAAAACAGTTTAGATTTTACCACTTCACAAGGCAATAAGCTAAGTGTAGAAGGAAAAAGGCTGTTTTATCGTTTTACGAATTTTTTTATTGACTTATTCAAACCAGAACTCAATTCAATAAAATAGATGCCAGAGACTAATGGGCTTACATCAACCTCATTACCATTGTTTTCGTGGGTTAAAACAACTTGTCCAACGCCATTTAAAATCCTAATTTCCCTAATTTCAGTATTACTGCCGCTGATTACTATTTTGTCTTTTACGGGATTGGGATAAAAAGACCATACATCAGAAGGTTGATGCCATCTGGCAGTTAAAATATGAGAATTTTTCTCTTGACCATCATCATCAACTTGTTTCAAACGATAATAACCCAATGGTAGTGGGTTGGTATCAGAAAATGAATATTTGATATTATTTTCAGAATTTCCTGCGCCTTTCATTCTACTAATCTCTTCAAATTTTTCGCCATTGCTACTCCTTTCTATGATGAAATAGGCGTTATTGCGCTCAGTTGCCGTCTCCCACGCAAGTTCTACGCTCTTCTTTGTTGGAAAAATATTAAAATTCAATAGTTCGACGGGAAGGGATACGTTTACGGTGAAATTTGTTGAAACAGTTTGACCTTGATAGGTAGCCTCATATCGCCATGTGCCTTGTGGTGCGGGCGTTGGCAAGTACCATGAAGCCGCCCAAAGAGATACTTGAATATATGATGTGAAGTTTGAAGCCCATTGGTTATAGATAGAATTATTGGGTCTATAAATGCGATGCGCTACCGAGTGACCATTATCCTGGTCATGGAAATAGGAAAAGAAATCTACCAAATCACCCGACTGAAAGTTTGTCTTTATTCTTGGTGTTTCAGTGGTTGGGCATGATGGAAATATTGGCCCAGTTTGATGTGCATGAGTTGATAATAAGTGTATTGTTGGTTCACGGTATGGTCTCTGACTTGTCCATCTTGATGTTATATTATTGCAAGTGCCATTGTAAGGATCTATCAGAGCATTGGTAGATGAACGGACTTCAAAGTGCAAGTGCGGCCCACTTGAATTTCCAGAACTGCCCACTACGCCAAGGTATTCGCCCCTTGATACATTATCACCTACCACTTTTGATGTGACACTACCATTTTTCATGTGATAATAATATGCTTTAGTGCCGTCGGAGTGTTGCACAAAAATATAATTACCAGGTACTGCCGATGCCCCACAATTGCGGTCAAAATCGCCATCTCTTCTGCCAATTATTTGACCTTCGGCAGCGGCAATAATTTCTACATCATTGTCGTCCATTTTTTTCCAACCGAAGGGCGTTAAACCAATATCAATACCTGAATGGTTGTTATAACTTTGTGTCCCGCAGTTATAATCCGTGATGGCAGATGTTGCTTGGTCTAAATCCACGTAATTACCTGTAACATGATAAGGCAAATTAGGTCGCCCCGATGCCAATCGAAGGGGCCAATCGAAGAGAACATCAACACTACGAGTTTGGAGGTTTAATTTGCTTGACGCTTTGAGCATTGATAAATTTTGTTCCATTTCTTTATCAACAAATGCTCTAATTTCCTTTGGGATACATTCAATTTGCTGATTGGGCTGAATTGAACTACTGTACATCAACCTTGATTGATTTTGTTGGGCTGTAATGAAGGTTGGTAGTAATAGGCATAGGTATGTTATTGTTTTTTTCATTTTTGGCGAGTTTATTATTGTTATAAAAATTATAGATTGACCTATTTATTGAGAATTTCAATTCATGTCAAAAATACTGAGGGGGTATCACAATTTTTCAGAGAACCCATCTTTATCATACACAACCCTGCCTTGACCATTTTCAATCCATATATTGTTGGGGTCTCCTGCATCATCTACCATAAACAAAGCGGCGTGAAAATTTTTGATGCCCGTAGGTGTAAGCGTACCTGAAAAAACATAAACGGATTTGGCCTTTATTCCTGCCACTTGCTGAGTAGATTCTACATCAATCTTAGCAAAAATTGAAAAATCGTTGCCATTGCCTGCTATAAAACTGCCCAAGCCTTTGCCTTTTGCAAAGCCATTTTCATAGTCCACGATTAATGATAATTTATTGTTATCTTGTTGATTGAAACTCACAATCATATCATCGAATTGACCCCCTATTTTGTCATTTGGGATTGTACTTGACAATAAAATAAAAGGTGAACCTTTAAACGTACTATTATCAATAATTGGAGGACTACCACCTGTGTTGATAGGCATATTTAAGGCTCTCATTTCAGCCAATATATTTTCTGGCACTAATTCGTTTATTGCTCTACTCAGTCCATTGGCTTGTATTTCACATTGAGGAACAATGTTTTTATGTTCATCAACAAGACAACTGCTCCAATTGAGCGTAATAATGAGCACTAATGATGTTTTCAATATGTTTTTTACAGTCATTGTATTAAAATTTTAAGGTTAAACCAAAATGAAACCAACCCATCATGTCAGCACCCGCCTCACCAAAAATGGCAAGTCGCTCCATGAAATAATACCTAACGCCTATGAAAGAACTGACACCTGGCTTTATGGTGGTGAGTGTAGAATTTTCGTCCACGGTAGTTGCGCCACGTAATGAGGCCGCTATGCCCAAATAAGGGTCTATTTTTTCACCTATATTAATGTGATATGAGCCTCTTATACTCAAGGCATAGTAGTGTGTTTTACATTTACTATCCATTATATCCCATTGATTATACCCTACTCTACCGCCCAACCCAAGGTTGCTGCCTATTGATTTTTCATAAGAAAGGGTCACGGCGGGTATTTTATTTTTGATGCTGTAACCATGCTTATCTACATCTGTCCGCACGGCCATACTCAAACTCCATACACCTGTTCCTTTCTCAAACTTTGATACTTCTGTAAACCAGTCTCCGAAACTGTTACTCTTTTTTGATTGATTGTTTTTATCAGACCTACCATCATCTGAAACAGTCTGGGCTTTAACAGACGATGCTATTGCCACCCAAACTGTCAAAATCAGCATAATTTTTT
>JAYTMW010000724.1:0-2651 GCA_043728105.1 Saprospiraceae bacterium
CTAAATCATAATATTTTTATTGAAACGTTCTTGTTTTCAACAAAAAAGCTGCGAAAAACAAACAATTACGGCAATGATTCCGTCATTTCCGAACTCTACGCATCCTTGCCAGAGTTGCCGCCAGAGGCTTAATTTCTTATCAAAAATCCACATTCTAATTTGTTGATTGAAGTCAAAAGGCTTAATCAACTGCATCTGTTTTTCAACTAACTGTAATCATTTTTTTCAAAAAAACTAACAGTCGAAAGTCCTAATTCTACTTTGGCACTCTACAACATGAGATATTTACGCACTGTTTTTACTGCGTAAAAAGGCGTGCTAAAGGGAAGTTTCTCTCGGATTGATTGATTTTTTAAAAAGAAAAATTGAAAATTTTTCTTTTTAAAAAATCAATCAATCCATCCATTTAGTTCTTTTTCTGTTTTAGAGTGCCAAAGTAGAACTAAGTAATAGTGAAGGATAAATGATGAAAAGCGAGTCCATATTTGGATTTTGCAACCTCTTGTAGCGGGGGATTTATCCGCCGAAGGGCTTGATAGTCAATGAGTTATACTACTTCGGCGAATAAATCCGCCGCTACAACGGGTTTCCAATACTTTTACATTAATGGCTTTTCGACGGCTTTAGGATTATCTTTTTATATTTATGAAAATCAACTCTTCTTATTTCAAAACCGATGTATTGTCGGGTTTAGTCGTTTTTTTAGTGGCTTTGCCGTTGTGTTTGGGCATTGCCTTGGCGAGTGGTGCGCCGCTTTTTGCGGGCATCATTTCTGGTGTTATTGGTGGCATCGTGGTGGGTGCATTGAGCCATTCCCAATTGAGTGTTTCGGGCCCTGCGGCGGGCTTAGCGGCTATTGTTTTGGGTGCTATTTCGAGTTTAGGCTCTTATGAAACGTTTCTTTTAGCGGTAGTTTTGGCGGGTGTTTTTCAGATTTTGTTGGGCATTGCCAAGGCAGGAACTATCTCAAATTACTTTCCCTCGAATGTGATTGAGGGCATGTTGGCGGCGATTGGTATCATCATTATTATGAAGCAATTGCCACACGCCATTGGCTATGACGTGGATAATGAGGGTGACTTTTTTTCCATTGGAAAAAATGCGATTCATGAAGATTTGCACTTTGCGGTTGACGCTATCAACTCGGCGCACCTTGGGGCTATGTTTATTTGCATTGGGTCGTTGGGTATTCTTATTGCATTCAATACACTTCCTTTTTTGAAAAAAATAAAGGTTATTCCGGGAGCTTTAATCGCAGTTATTTTTGGTCTAATTATGAATGAAATTTTCAAAATGACAAACCCCAATTTGGCAATTGCGCAAGAACATTTGGTCAATTTGCCGATGCCAAAGTCATTTGATGAGTTCATTGGGCAGTTCAGAACGCCTAATTTTGCGGCTATTACGGACGGGAAAGTATGGCTCATGGCAGCCACTTTTGCCGCCGTGGCGAGCATCGAAACCCTTTTGTGCATCGAAGCGGCAGACAAAATGGATCCTTTGAAACGTTATACCAACACGAATCGTGAGTTGTTTGCACAAGGCGCAGGCAATATTTTGAGTGGTTTGATAGGCGGTATGCCAATGACTTCCGTGATTGTGCGCACGTCCGCAAACGTCAATTCGGGAGGCCGCACGAAGATTGCGACAATCGCCCACGGCATTTTTCTTTTGATAGCCGTTTTGACGATTCCCTCATTGCTCAATAAAATTCCGTTGGCGTGTTTGGCGGCTATTTTATTGATGATTGGGTATCGTTTGGCGGGCCCCTCAGTATTTAAGCACATGTTTAGCAATGGTTGGAATCAATTTATTCCATTTATTATTACGGTGGCGGCGGTAGTTTTCACAGACTTGTTGAAAGGTGTCGGCATTGGCTTGGTGGTGAGTGTTTTTTACATTCTTAAATCAAACCTAAAATTGGCTTATTTCTTTAAAAAACAAGAACACCACGCAGGCGAAACCATTACAATCAAGCTCGCCCAAGAAGTTTCTTTTTTGAACAAAGCGGCTATTAAACAGACATTAAGCGATTTGCCAAATGGCAGCCACATCGTCATTGATGCGTCGGATACTTTCTATATTGACCATGATGTGGTGCAGTTGATTAAAGACTTTTTAAAAATCGGTTCTAAGGATAAAAACATCCAAGTGGATTTGGTGGGCTTTAAGGAGGAATATAAAATTGCCAACAGTCAAGTGCATGTTAGTTATGCTTAAAATTAAGTAATGATAAATGATGGATACTGTAACTTATTGATAATCAATGACTTAAATAAATGGCTCAACTTAAATTTGCAATTCCGCACATGAAAAAATGAACCACAGATGACACTGATTAAACAGATTTTTACTGATTTTTTTTCTATTAAAACTGATTTTTAGACTTAAAACAGAAAAAAATCAGCGTTAATCTGTTTAATCAGTATCATCTGTGGTTTAAATTTTTCCATGTGCGGAATTGCTTAACTTTAATTTGCAAATTTAATTTAAAGCCTAACCTAATTTTTTAACAAAAAAAATCTAATAAATTTCTTTAAAAATATGAAAGCACATTCATTAGAAACCCAAGGCTCTATTTCGCCTGCAAAGGCATTAGAGTTTTTAAAAGAAGGCAATCAACGCTTTGTGAGTAATTTAAAAGTGAATCG
>JAYTMW010000725.1:0-1588 GCA_043728105.1 Saprospiraceae bacterium
TGTCTTGCGTATTGCGTCGTGTGTATTGCGTTTGACGCACAACGCAAGACTCAATACGCTCTATTTCATCCAAAACAAAGTTAAATGTTAAAAAAAGTCATTTTAGGGCTTCTAATACTGAGGGGGCTCTCCAACTTAAACGCTCAATGTATTTCGGGCGATTGTAGAAACGGTATCGGCACGGCAGTTTTCAAAAAGAGCGACGGTGTGCGTTATACAGGTCAATTCAAAAATAAAAGACCCAACGGCAGAGGTGTAGCCGAATATCCAAATGGAAGGCGTTATGAAGGCGATTGGGTCAATGGCGTATGGCAAGGGCAAGGCAGACTCATACTCACGGACGGTTCATCACTCACGGGCGGTTGGTATAATGGAAAATTCAAAAGCCGCATCAAATATGCACCAACTTCTTCGCCCGATGCTTTGCAAAATGGCAGTACAGATATTACCAAAACGAACGATTCAGCTCGCCCAAATGATGGTTTTGAAGAATCCAAAAGATATGATAAAAGTACGTCGAATCAACCCTTAAAAATTGAAGATAAAGAGCCTCATTCTGAAATTTGGAGTTTAGCAATCGGCATTGCGGATTACGATAATCCAACAATTCCTCGCTTAAAATATCCTGATAATGATGCTTGGAGTATGTATTCTTTTTGGAAAAGCCCCATGGGTGGTGCCTTAGATGATGACCATTTAGACATTTTAGTGGATGATGCTGCCACCAAAGCAAACATCGAATTTTCGATGAAAAAGATGTTCAAACAAGCAAAAACGAACGATGTTGTGTGCTTTTTCTTTTCAGGACATGGTTTGAAAGGCTCTTTTTTGCCCAACGATTATGACGGTGACCGTATTCGTTTATACCACAACGACATCAATAAAATGCTCAATGATTGTCCAGCAAAGTATAAATTGGTGATTGCTGATGCGTGTCATTCGGGCAGTTATATTGCGTCAAAATCTCCTCAAAAACCAAGCGCAGAAGCAACTGAAACTGAGCAAAATCAATATTATGAAGATTTAACAAAAGCCCATCCTGGTACCGCTTACATGCTTTCGTCATTAGCTGAAGAGGAATCTTTAGAGGTTTCAAGTCTCAAAAACAGTGTGTTTACTTACTTCGTTATTCGTGGTTTGAAAGGTGAGGCCAACGCCAATGGAGATGAAAAAGTAACCGTCAAAGAGCTATTTGATTTTGTTTATTTAAACGTTAGAAACTACGCTGCCAATTTAGGTAAAGTGCAAACACCTATTATGAAAGGCGATTATGACCCTGATATGCCTGTTTCTATTTTAAGAAAATAAAATTTAGTATATTAATTTTTAAACATAAACGCTCCAAGGATTTAAAATCCTTGGAGCGTTGTATTTTTATACCAATTTGAGGAAATTATTGCTCAAAAGGTATTGCTAAAACTTGACCCGTTGAAATTCTGTCAGGATGCTCCAAAACATCAAGATTTGCCTTGAAAATTTGCGTATATTTCTTAGGCTCACCATAGAAATGCTTCGCAATTGAACCCAAAGTGTCGCCGTCGGCCACAGTATATTGTGCATAATAATCAGTTTGCTCAACTTTGATGTC
>JAYTMW010000726.1:0-8744 GCA_043728105.1 Saprospiraceae bacterium
GTTTTGCGTTGGGTAAATACTTTTCCATCCAATGAATAGATGTAAGGCCCCGTTCCACCTTGAATGGTATCAATCACGATTTTGGCGTTTTGCTCACCATAACAAGTTGGTTTTACTGTTTGAAAATCTATGCTATTTGGTCGGGCAGTGTTTTGTCTAACCACGAGGGAATCCACGGCAGCACAACGGTTTATCTCATTCAAAACCAATAAAATATACTTTCCGGGTTTGTCAGCAACCGCCGCTAATGTGTTTTCTCCTTTGATTATGTTGCCACCTTGCTCCGCTATCCAAGTGTAAGTTATGCCCGTGCCTAAGGAAGAACCTCTGCCGCTGAGGGTAACAGTTGGGTGGAAACAATCGAATGAATCGGTGGCGATGGCTTGGGCTACGGGTATGTCATAATCGCCCCTTACGTCAACGGTAGCGGAATCTTTACAACCGTTTAAAGTGTTGGTAATCAGTATTTTATACTTGGCAATACTATCTATACGAGGTTCTAAAGTTGTGGAGTCAGCATAGAATCCATCGTTGTCAGAAGACCACACGAAAGGGAAATTGGGGCCGTTTGAAGAGCCTCTTGCATCCAATGTTAAGATAGTATCTATACAATTCAACACGCCTGGTCTTTGAATAACGGCGACGGGTTTTACTTTATTTTCAACCAGTGAAATGGCTTTTGTATCAGAACAGCCGTTAGAAAATTTAGTAACTTTAAGGCTGTAATTTCCACCCGAACGAGCCAAAATATTTGCGTTGTTATCAAATGCGGCTCCGTTCAAACTCCATAAATAGGAGATGCCTAAGGGAGAAGATTTTGAACCATTGATGGTAATCGTATCTCTGCGGCAAGTGAGACTATCGGTTAAGGGTGTAATGATTGCTTTTGGTGACACTGTATCAATATAAACAACCACGTCATCCGTCGAAAAACAACCGCCTTCGGTAGCTCGAATGGTGTATGTATCCGCTTGACGAACTTCTTGAGTAGGGCTGTTGCCGCCTAAACTGCCCGTTCTGCTTGACCATAAAATCTGAATATTTCGACCCAATTGTGTATTACCACCAATTGTTACAACTGGCTCAGTACAAGTAATTGTTTTATCGAGACCCGCATCGGCTATTGGTGTAGATAAAATATTGACCGAGATAAAAGCCGTGTCGGGCGCACAAACGGAGTTCGCAGCTGGTTTTAACAAATAATTGAAACGATAAGATGCAGCCTGTTGATTTTTAGTTTTAAAAGTAGTGGCTATGGCACTGAATGCACCCGCAGTTGAAGTTGTCATGGAAGATTCCGCCCACGAGCCACCTAAATCAGCACCCCTCAGTAAATTGGTCAAATTTATGGTTGTGTCGAGATTGCTACAAACGTTTATGGCAGTATCTTTTCCTGCAAAAACAGGATTAGAAATGACGATATTTGTTACGCTGCTTGGACTCGTATAAGTGCAACCCAAACTATCTTTTACACTTTTGAAAGTCAAAGAACCATTGTTGGTTGGACAATAATTAACCGTAGTTTGACCTTTTAACAATGAGAAAGTTGTGTCTCTTGCCGTGCCATCATTGATGGTTAAAATCACTTGATAAGGCGCAAAACCTTTCGTTTTGAAAGGCAATGAGGTACAAGTTCCCTTACAAACGCTCAACGAGAGTGACGAAAGATTGACTTCTGAAACATCATTGAAAACAACAGAAACAGACTGTGCTGAGCTTGATTTGAAGCAAGGATCATCGAAATCAATGTCATTTGCAATTTTATTTGCCGCCAAAGCTGATATATAATACGTTTGACCATAAGACATTAACAAAGGGTCAAACTTAAAATTAGGTATTTTACTTTCAATCAAAATGCCTGTTCTCGGGTCGCCCGTGTGCAACACAAAAATCATGGTATCGTTGGGTTCTAAAAAAGCACCATTTTGATAAGTTGCTCTTGCAGAATCGCCGTAACATATTTTTAGTTTAGCGGTTTGAAATGTTCCTGGATTTGTGACACAAGCCGTACAGGATTGATTGCCTTGTACAATGGGCGGCGTACAGTTATTAGCATCTCGAACAACGAAACTATAGTTGCCTGGTTTGAGCGCAAAAGATTGGAACTGACCATTTAATACTTTGCCCGCTAATATTGTTGTGTTTTCGTAATACACATTATAAGGAGGAGTGCCTAATGACAAACCAAACCGAACAAAAGATGAATCTCGATTAGCATTACAACTGTCCTTAACGGTGTTCGCAACCACTTGTGGCGTTGAGTTCAAGGTGATTTCAACGGTATCAATTTTAGAACATCCGCCTTGACTTTCAGACCATGCCAATTTATATTTGCCAGAGGCCGTAACCGTAATTTGAGATGTTGGGGAAAATTTGTTTGAAAAAATGGGTACGCTTGGATTCCCCGCAATGCTCGTCCATGTGCCTGTGCCTACGCTCGAAGTGGCAACCAGATTCATAGAAAGATTACAAATAGCGGTATCATTTCCTGCGTTTAAATTCGGAAAGTAACTGATGGTCACTATTAATTTACGAGACATTCCTTTCACACCACAATCATTTTCAGGCGTGACTTCGATGGTGTCAACAGTTGTGTTTTTATTCCAATTGATGGTAAAAACATCAGTATCTAAGTACGAAGTAACTGTATCTTTACCATTTATGGCAAAACTACCGCCGCCTTTTAATATTTTCCATCTATACTTATTAGCATCCAAAGCTTTTGCTGTTAGTCTGTAATTTGGAGCTGTATTGCTCGGACATTCCAAAACGGCTAAGCTGTTATTTATCAAACCAGGTTGAGAAGGCTTTGCATAAAATCCCGTTCCTGTAATTCTGAAAGCAACCGTATCGTAGTAGATTTTGAAACCCGAAAGCGGTTTACCTGTTATAAAAACTGAATCTTTAATGATAATCCTAAAAGAATCAGGTGAAAATATTTTACGATTGTTGGCTACGCCTGTTAACAAAGAAGGCGTGCCTGTGCCCATCGAAAACCACTGATTAGAAGTCACATGCGTCAGATTAGCGCACATATTGGTTTGACTCAAATTGAAGATAATACTGTCGCAATTTAGCTTCAATACTGAGGGGGTATAGCTATTTGTCAATTTTGCATTGTAAATTGTATCATTGCTGGGCGTAATTATCAGTGGTGCACAATTAGCCAACGGCCCATAATCGGTGCCGCCAATATTTACGGTTTCGTTCGGGCGTAATATATATGCACGACCAACGGGCTGACCAATGCGGGTGATTTTTGTGTGATAAACAGTGTCGCAGCCACCAGTGCCCGAAAACAAACCCGTGAAAGTTGTATCTGTAACCACATCCGCAGGAATTGGCTTTGTATTAGGATTATTGTAATACACAATTCTATCCCCCGCTAAGACAGCCGTTTCACCGACTTTTAAAGTTACTGGAGGCAATTCGATTCTAAATTCAGACCCAATATCTACTAAAAAAGTTTTGACTGGGCCGAGCGTACAATTGTTTTCATAATTTGCATTTACTTCCAAAAAACCAAAAGGCGGAAGCGTTCCTAAAGCAACGGTTCTAAAACTATCTGCCGTGCTACTTCCACCCACAGAAGAACCATTAACTGAAAAAGAAAAAGTGTAAATGGAAGCGTTAGAATTTTTGGGGATAGAAAAAGTGACATTGCCAGCGTCAATGCAGACCTGCGATGGCCCATAAATAACAGTAGGAGCTGCCAAATCCGATGTCGAAACCGTTTGGATAGTACCACTTAAAACATCAACCGAATAATCACAAAAACTACCGCTAAAACCGTCTATCATCAAATAATACGTTTTCCCCGCTATCAGTCCAGTGGCAGATACAATACCTGTTGTAACACTTTTAGGAAGATTTAAACAATTTGAAACGCCTTTGAAAGAAGCTGTATCCTTGCAATCACCTGCGTTAAAAATCATGGCCTGAAAACCACTGTTCAACGGATCCGTACAATTATTGTAAATAAATTGCAAATCGAGGGTAGGCGTTTGAGCTATGAAACGAAACCAACTTGGGCTTTCAATAGAACCGCAAAAATCCTTAGGTGTAAAAAATTTGGATTTAGTCGGAACTTGTAACTTATTTGAGTAATTATTCAAAGCGGGTGTGTTACAAAATACCTCTGCATCACAAGGATTATCTTGGTGCATTTGAGCTTTTAAATCGGCGACGGAGAAAACTGCTATGAATGATAAGAGCAGTAGTAACTTTTTATTCATATTATAACGGTCTGAGTTTTCGCAAAAATAGATAAATGATTGAATTTGATATTACTTTTAACTTTAAAGTTATGATTAAAATTGGATTGGCTGTCTTCATCTACCAACTGGATAGATAAATTGAAAGGGAGTGACAGACAAAGGAAAGCGTGCAGTTATGTTCATTTAGCTTCTGGACGCTCTTCGTCCGAAGTATCGTCCATAACGCAGTTATTTATAAGCAAATTTTATTCCTACCCGAAAAAAAGTAGGCTTTTTTTTAAATTAAAAAAAAATATTAACAATTTGGAGAGATAGTGCATCGCAAAAATACCGCTTTTAGATTAAAAATAAGATACACTTACATCATTATATGCTGCTTATGCTCCATTTTTTGAGTAAAAAAAGCCAAAATACTGAGGGGATGATTAATTTTAAACTTAGGAGTGCCATAAACGTTTGTAATACTACGACTTTGGTTATTTTTGCGGATAATTGCGAAAAGCATTTAAAATAAATAATAAAATGGATAACGAAGAGAAAAATATGAGCAACAAATACAGGCTATGGTTTAAGCGAATAGGCGTGGCAGGTTTTTTGTTTTTTCTAATAAAAGGTTTGTTATGGATAGCCTTTTTTATGGGTTTTAAAGAATGCCTTTTTAAATAAAATTAATGAAATAAAAAGAGTCAATCTTGTATAATTGTAAAAATTTGTGATTCTTAAATTTATTTCTTAAATTTATCATTTAAGTGTCAAGACAAAATTATTTGATACTAAATACATAGGCATATAGAACACATTGATTGATGTATAATTATATGATTTTCAATGAGTTATAAAAATTATTTCTTAAAGCTATGTGTCCTATGTGCCTATGTGTTTAATTTTGTCCTTGCACTTACTTAGGACAAATACTATTAATTTGGATTCTTACTGAGTGTCGCTTAAATTGAAATCATTTCTACTCAAACTTTATAACAATGTCGAAAATAAAATCAAAAAACACACATCCACCCTTCGAAGTAGAAGAATATGACTTTGGGCATCTTTCTAACCGAGATGAAACGGGTTCGGTATTCATTCATGTTAAATTGAATAATGAGCAATCCATGCACTTTCATTTCTCATTTCATGAATTTATTGTTTTTCACAAACGAAAGAAGTCTGAATTTTATAAAAATTTTGTCGAAGCACGTCAGAAATTGTCTGGATGGGGGCCGAGATATTACGACCTTGTTGAAAACTCAGAAGAATTTGAACTGGATTATTTTACCATATTTAAGGAGTACTTGACAGATCATGAAGTGACCCTTCAAGCGTATAAAAATCATCTTGAAACCAACAAAATTTTTAAACAAAGAGAGAAACACACCAAGGAAAATCCGCCTAAAATTTCTAATCCTACTCCAGAAGAATTGGCTGAAAGAACACAAAAAAATATTGAGTGGGAAGAATATTGTGCCGAGCAAAATGAGATGAAAAATTCTCCTTATGAGCAAGATCGGGTTCGACTCTTAGAAATAGTTGCTGATGCCACCGACGATATGTATGAGGCACTTAAAGAATATTTTTTTGTAGAAATGAAGCATTATCAAAAGTTTTATCCAAGCATTATGAAGGAATTGGAAGAAAATGTTTTTGATTCTTTTAGAGATTTCGAGGATAGAATTAATAGAATGATGCCTTATAATATGCAAGAATTTGATGAACATTATATCAAATGGAATTCCGAAAAAGCCTTTAATGCTGAAGAAGATATACCTCCTTCAGAAAGCGGTGCTTGTTGATTTTTTTTCATTGGGGAAAGAATAGAAATGCGTAAAATATTGATTGTCAATATTTTACGCATTTTTATTATCTACTATTCAATCGAAATAGTTCCCATTTGATGTGTTTACTCACTGTTTTGTGCTGCGCACAAAAGGCGTGCATTGGAAGTTTTTCTTTTGGGTTGATTTAATTTTTGAAATTGAAAAATTGAAAATTTTTTCAATTTCAAAAATTAAATCAACCCATTTAGTCCTTTTTTAGTACGCCTTTTGTGCGCAGTACAAAACAGTGAGTAAATACATCAGATGGGAACTGCACTTTATTAAT
This sequence comes from Saprospiraceae bacterium, assembly GCA_043728105.1. GTDB lineage: Bacteria > Bacteroidota > Bacteroidia > Chitinophagales > Saprospiraceae > JAAFJT01. The sequence goes on from JAYTMW010000726.1 coordinate 6,315, forward strand.
TCCCAGCAAAAAGCCGATTAAAAGAAGCGGGCACTGAGGGGTCAGGTTGCACAAGGCGACGTTCCTCTAAAAGTTGCATCCATTTTGATGCTCTTTTGTTGGCCGAATGGGTATAAAAAGTTTGATTTTCGTTGAGTTTTTCGTGAAAACTCAGTCTGGTATTAAAATCAAATTCTAATAATTTAATGATACCATAAGTGAAATAATCCCGTTGAGAACCACCACCTGTGAAAGGAGTCACGATTTCATATTTTAAAATATTATAAATTTTCTTAAAATCCAACTCATCGTTATCTTTCAAAAAATCTACGCCAAATTTTTTCAAATAATGTTTATAAAATTGAAAACCATTCATATTTTTATGGTTTTCAACGAGTTGAATTTGAGCCGTTTTATCCAAATTGAAAATTGGGATACCAAAATCTTTATACAAATAAGTTGAAGCGGAATAGCCAGGTTTGCTACTAAGTTTCTCTATATATTTCATAACTGTTGATATTTCATCAAAACTAACCCTCGAAATAATAGCTTCTTGAATGGTCGCTTTAGCGTCTTCGCTCATGTCTAAGGCAATGGATGCTTCTAATTTTTCATCTAAAGAGCGACCTACATTTTGTAACTCAGCAACATGTAGTAAGGTGCTTTGCTCCTCAAATTCTGAAATCAATTCACTATTTGATAGATAATTGAGCAAAGTGTTGGTAGCCATCTCTTTTTGGTAAACACTGATACGTTCAGTGCTGATAAGATTGATAAACCAATTGACTTTGAACAGTGAATTGTAGAACAAACCAGATTCATCAGGCGTGAAGTTGGCAATTTTTTTATTTAAAAAATGCCAAGCTGTTGAGTCGTTATCTACTTCAAATATTTTTATAAAATCGTCTAAATCTTTAGCGGCTATGTTCAATGAATCAAATAAATTTAAGTCAGTTGTAACTTTCAACGGTATTTTACACTTGAATCTGCGGAGGTCGCTAAGCGCATTGAGTTTCTTTAAAGCATTGATTATCAACGTTTTATGCTTTATGTTTATATATTTTGAATTGCTTATTTCAAGAACATCATCCATGCTGACGACATCCGCCATTTGAACATATTTCAATTGTTCGTCAAAAAATTGTTTATCCCAATCCTTGTAGGTGCGTCCGTCTTTATACCAATATCTCCGCCAAACCATACGCTTATCTTCTACTCGGAAGGTATGCCCGTATATGAGTTCTAAAAGACCCACCACCCGCTCACTTACTTTAGGCCCCTCAGTATTATCGGTCGTTTTTAAGCGGCGATCGTCCGTTATGATGGCATATAGACTTGGCACGGCCGCCACCGAAGGATGAAGTTCCAAAAAATCAAGAATCAATCGAATGATTTCACGGTCATTTTCGGATTGAACCTTCGCAACAATACGGTTATAATCTGCATCAGAAGGCGTGGGTAAAATCTTCAAATCGTTGTTAGAAAAACTAAGCGGGTCGCTCAAAAACATATCGAGCAATGACTTACTTTCAGTTTTTGTATTCTCGGTCGTCACCAACACTTGAAGCTGAGTCAAAATATCATTATCACCCTCTAAACGAGCCAATTGAGACATTCGATTTCTGAAATTTTCATCCAATTTATCAATTTTGTTTTGATAATTGCTGCAGATTCCAACAACCCCAATTTTTTTAAACAAAGCACTCTTTTTGAGAAACAATCTTATCAAATCATCGTCTAAAAATATTTGTTTCCAATGTTGAGTATAAGCCAAATCGAGTATCCTGCCAATAGAAAGTGCCATCTCTTGATTGTTAGAAAAGATGCAACCTTGATATTCTAATGCTGTTATATTATTTAATTTTATCTCTTTAATCAATTGATTTTCAATAGAATAACGCTCTTCTGGCTGATGAATAACCATAAGCTTTTGCAATAAAGTGTCAATCTCTATGGGCAATTTGAGTGATATTTTGTTGCGTTGGCAAAACGCAACTAAACGTGACATTTGCTCTAAATAACCATAATGAATGTCGGGCAGTTGGCGATTATAAGTGCGTAAAAGCGGGCGAAATTTTTCAGTCAAAGCGGCTATTGAAGACGGCTCACCCTCGGTTAATTGAATGAAAGAAGCCAATGCCACCGTGTCATTTTCGGAGTTTAGCCTTCTGAAAAGTCGTTCATAATTTTCGGTTCGTTCAGCCACTTCGCTTTTATTAACAAAGTAATAACGTCCTTCATCCCATTCAAATTCTTCAGCATTATTGGCCCAGTAGCGGACAAAGTCTTTATATTTTTCGAGGTATTCAACTGTATTAAAACTGTTTTTTGGTTTGCCCCCCTCAGTATTATTAGGCAAATGGAACTCTGTATTGGTCAATTTTTTTAACAAATATTCCAATTTTTTCTCGTCATCTTTTTTCAAACGAATCAGCGACGACAGGTAGAGCA
>JAYTMW010000727.1:0-2444 GCA_043728105.1 Saprospiraceae bacterium
AATTAAACTCAGAAATTTAACCTATGCAACGCAATTTGCACATCTTACGAACCTTTACAATTTGTTTTTTCTTAATTTCCATTCATTCTTCTTTTGCCCAAAATCTTGTCACTTACGCAGGTGGCATAGGCAAAGAGCGTTTTAATGATGTCGTTCAACTCTCAAACGGAACAGTCTTAGTGGCGGGCATGGCTACGGATTTAGGTTGGATTCCTGCCAGTGTTCCGAAGACCCCCCTCAGTATTTTGACCATAAATTCAGCTTCGATCGGTAATATTGGCTTCATCATGCAACTGTCAAGTGATTTAACAAAAATCCTACAAGTAGTGCATTTTCCTCAAAGTTCGGTGCGTGATATTTTTAAAATCAGAACCACGAATGTTCCAGGACAATCCACGGGTGATATTATTATTTCGGGCAATCGAGATGTTGATGACTATAATAAAGATGGATATTATTTAGCAAAATTGAACAATAACTTTGTAAAAGGAGTACCTACGGGCATCAGTTGGGTTCACAATGTGATTTGTAAACCCAGAAAAGCGAGTGGTTATACAGGCGTTTCAGCTTTCAAAGAACTTCAACCGTGGGATGTTGGTGGCGATGGTAAAGTGATTTTTGGAGCGGGAGCTGAGTACGATACAGAATGGGCAGAAATCCGTCGTTTGAACGCCAATGGCATACCCGAAGTGGTTGAAAACTGGCATGCTCATTGGGCAAACGCAGGCACAACCGAGTGGGATGGAACACCAGCGGCAAATTATCCTAACAAAGCAACCACACCACTCACTTATTCCGCTATTGTTTTGAAAGCGGGCAGAAGAGGCTCAATGCGCTCATACACGGCAGCGCAATATGATGCAATAATGGATGATGGCAATGGCAACACTACCCGCAAAGGCACTTTTCCAGACGATTATTATTACAATGGGCCTTGTCCATTTGATGTGGCAGCGGGTGGTAGCGGAGGTTATACAGGCTATAAGCCAAGTGACAAACCGACTCAAAGGTTGGGTGCGATTGTGATTGATCGCACGACGAATCATTTTTATTATGGTTATTCAACACAGTCAGTTCTGCCCGATGGGTTGCCCGATTTTGAACCTGCCGTTGTGGCGATGGATAACACAGGCAAATTGAAATGGTGGAATCGGTTGTATAAAGAAACGACAAAAAACTCTACTCCCGATCAATATGTTGATAATTTAGCTATTGATTATAAAAACAGTCAATTGGTGATTGTGGCAAGATGTCATGGCAACAATACAGATAATTTTTGGAATGGCAATACAATAAAAGCTACGCCCACAGCATCTGGTTTTCAGAATACATTTACAGGCACAAATGGCAATATTCATATTTCATGGTTGGGTAAATTGATGTTGGATAAAGGCACCGTCAAACATTCAACGTATGTAGCTGAATACGTTGAAGGCACGACAAACTACGGTTCAGCTTTGACAAATCCAAACATGGAAAGCTGGCCTGATTTTAACAAGGGTTGGGCCAATGTTAATACGACACGTATTAGTAGTGTGCATGTGGATGTTGATGGTTCAGTTACTATCGCTGGGCAAGGTCGCCGCACAATGACTACTAAAAATGCGTTCCAAAAAATGCCCAATCCTAAGGCAACAGCAAAGGGTTCTTGGAATTATTTTGTACGCACTTACACACCTGATTTAAGTCGCCCCTCATATTCATCGCTTTTGACGGGCAAGTGGGACACACTTACAGGTGCGGGTGGAGACAACATTGAATTAGAGAGTGCTTTCAAGATAGATGGCGGTTTGTTGGTAGTTGGTTTTCATAGATTGGATGCCACTACGAGCTTGCCCAATGGCGCAATGATGCCTACCTCGGGTGTGCCAACTTGGGGTAATTCTGCGGCGATAAGTGAACAAGCTGTATTTGCTCGGTTGACGGCAGATTCGTTAAAAACTGGTAGTAGTATTGTTATTTCTGACATAAAAAGCATTGATAATCAAGGAGTTGTGAAGGCTTATCCTAATCCGACGAGTGAAACAATGACAGTTGAATTTGAGAATATCAAGGGAGCTTCTTTGGAAGTATATGATATGTTAGGAAGAGTTCAAAATACTGAGGGGGTAAAGAATGGCGAAGTTTTTGTTTTAAAAACAAGACATTTACTAAACGGGATTTACTATCTTAGAGTCTTAGATGAACAAAGAAAAACTTTGACGGTATTAAAATTTATGAAAATATAAAGATTTAATTCTTTGATAACAAAAAAGCAAGTACCCCATTTTGCCACACGTAAATAACGTGTGGCATTTTTTATTTTACTAAATATTTATACATTTGAGACTTTAGTAAGGAATGATGAAATAATAAAGTATCATTTTTAGGTGAATTATTTTTTTAGATAAAGCACCATGTTTTAAGGATAATATCGGGAATCTTTGACGCAAAACATCGTGTTT
>JAYTMW010000728.1:0-6056 GCA_043728105.1 Saprospiraceae bacterium
GAAAGCGCATGAAAGCGCATGAAAGCGCATGAAAGCGCATGAAAGCGCATGAAAGCGCATGAAAGCGCATGAAAGCGCATGAAAGCGCATGAAATTTTATTAAATGTAGTCATTTTTCGAGAATTTTTGAATATTTATTGAAACTATTTTATTCTTTTAAAGTAATCATTTCCGGTATGTGAAAATAAGTTTTCATAAGGGAGATACAAAGAATCATCACAGATTTTAATAGGAGCAACATTTGAATTTTGATAAAAACGTCCGCCATTTTTATATCCTTTATCATAAAATGGAATAATAAAATACGATATTCCTGAATCTGGTTTGTAAAATTTACCTGCATCTACAATTTCATACCTTGCAGTATCCTTAAAATCTCCATCAACATAAGATTCAACAAGCCCTTCTGTTTTAAAATTAAGCACAAAACGGTGGTTTCCAAAATTTTTAGGTGTAAAAGTGGCATGAGTATCAATTCGAGTGACTGTTCTATCCCATTCCCATTTACCTAAAATCAATTCTTTACAAATAGCCAAATCCTTAGAAGGAGTCTTGCAATCGACTGATAACACTAAGGGAGCCTTTTTGCAAGCCATCAGCGACAAAAAGATTAAATAACACTTCATTTTTTTCATGTTGAAATTGTTTAAAAAAGTGAAAAAATAAAAGAACTTAATATCTTTTTTTGTGTACACGATACACTCATGTAAAAAAAGAGATGTCTTAGAATAAAACAGATAACCGACCCAAAATACTTGGGCTTATCATATATTTTTCATTAAAAAATGGAATGGAAAAAGGACAGAATTTGTATTTCGCTTACGTTTTTCTTTGTGCATATTGAAGTTTTTTGGTTAATGGAAAAAGTTATTAATCATAGTTGTTGATTCACAAATATAAATAGTTTGTTTAAGATTTACAAACAATAAAAAGGGTAATTTGGTATAAGATTTTATAACAACTTATAAAGTATGCGTTAAACATTTATATTAAGCATACCCCCTCAGTATTTTGCAAAAAAATACTTGTTTAGAAAAATATTTTTCTATTTTTATGCGCCGAAAAAAGACCTATTTACTACACTGTTTTATGGCCTATTATTCATTGCGATTGTTTCACAACTCAACTTTTTTACTATGAGAATTACCGAAAACGCACAAACAGTACAACCCACAAACCCTACCTCCGATGCCTATCTACAACTTGTGACGGAGGCAACCGAAAGGGTGAAAATGGGGCAATTAGCAGCCTTCCGAGCCGTCAATAAAGAGTTAATTCAACTCTATTGGGATTTAGGCAAAATGATTTCAGAACGCCAACAAATCTACGGTTGGGGCAGTTCGGTCGTGGAAATGCTGTCAAAGGATTTGCGAAAAATATTTCCTAAAATAGATGGGTTTTCATCTGCCAATCTTTGGCGTATGAGAGCATTTTATTTAGCTTATTATACTTCTGAAATTCTCGCACCGTTGGTGCGAGAAATAGGGTGGACACAAAATTTTATCATTTTTGAGAAATGTAAAGACCCTAACCAACGGCTTTTTTACATACACCAAACCCGCCGTTGGGGGTGGACAAAGAATGTATTAATTCACCAGATAGACAATCAAAGTTTTGAGAAAACGGTGATTAGCCAACAGAATTTTGAGCGAACATTGCCGACTGAACTGCAAGAACAAGCCATTTTAGCCGTCAAAGATGATTATGCTTTTGGCTTTTTGGAATTGGGAGATAAACATTCAGAATACCAATTGGAACAAGCTATTATCAATAATATTCGCCTATTTTTGATAGAAATGGGCGGCGATTTTTGTTTCATTGGCTCTCAATTTGTCCTTGATTTGAATGATAAAGAGTATAAAATTGATTTATTATTGTACCATCGAGGCTTACAATCGTTGGTAGCCATTGACCTGAAAATTGGCGAATTTGAACCCGAACACACGGGTAAAATGAGCTTTTATTTGTCTCTTTTGGATAACCAAATTAAAAAGGCTTACGAAAATCCAAGCATCGGCATCATCATTTGCAAAAGTAAAGACCAAACAACCGTCGAATTTGCGCTCCGTGATGTCAATAAATCGATAGGTGTAGCGACATACAGCATCACCAAAACTTTACCGCAGGAGTTGAGTGCTTTTTTTCCAACTTCCGACGAATTGATAAAAAGAGTTGAAGCCGTGATTAAAGCGGTTTCGGGGTAAGTAAGATACCCCCTCAGTATTTTACCTCAACAAACAATTATGGCTCAAATTTTCCCTACTCTAACCTTCCATTTAAACAACCAAAAATTATCATTACCCCTCACATCAATTCTATTTAACTCATATAAATCATTGAAAATCAATGGATTAACCCGATTGCCAATTCTGAAAGCCGCTTTTATACCCATCATTCTAAAAACGGTAATCATACGACTTTTCACTTCATTTTCAGGTCGCCCACCATACGGATACGCCAAAACGGGCGTGTAATTTAAGTTGTTTTTTTTGAAAAAAGCCACATTTTGAGCCACATCAGAAGCTATTTCGGCAACCGATAAATCAATGTAATTCCGATGCTCGTGCGAGTGCAAAGCAAGCTCAAATACTGAGGGGTCTAAATTTTTTAGTTGTTCAATTGACATAATTTTGTCGTTGCCGTTATCCCATGCGTTCTCTTTTCCTACAAAAAATGTGGGGATAAAAATAGTGGCTTTTACACCGTGTTTTTTCAAAATGGGATACGCCAATTCCAAATTATTTAGATAGCCGTCATCAAAAGTAAGTAACAAGGGTTTTAGCGGTAACGGTTTGTTATCAATGTAAAAATCAAGCACGTTTTGAGCCGTGATAAACTGGTAATTTTTGCGTTTCAGATACGTCAATTGTGCTTCAAATTGAGTGGTCGTCACACTCAAAAAATCGCTATCCTGCGTCACAACTTTATGATACATCAAAACCCTCACACCACTGCGAGAATGCCATAAATAAGTCAAAAAAACTAAAATTATGACTAATAAAACAACTAAAACGAACCCTATCATATATTTTACGTTAAAAAATCAGACTACCTCAATCCGTATATTTCTTAAAAATAAATAGACCGATATGAAACAAAGTGCCTAAAAATTGCGTCACAAAAATAGCATATCTTCTAATAAAATCTTATAAACTAAATTAATTTTTTCTTTTATCAAAAACTAAACTTTAAATCAATTCAGTATATGTTTCATTCAGAATCATATACTTAAAACGTTGCAAATCAAATATTTGTGCATTAATAAATATTATATCTGTTTTTATTTATAAACTTACGGAAAATAAAGGCAAAAAGAATAGTTAAAAATCGTGACATAAAATTTGAAAAATCCCGAAATAGTGTGTTAACTTTATGTCACCAAAAAGTATGTAATGAAGAACCTTATAGAGATTTCAAAAATAGTTACGAAAAAGAAAGTCAAAAAGATAGAAATTTTTGACGATTACTCATTGAAAAACAAAAATAGTAAGTTCAATGAGTTCTATGAAGCCCTCATGGCAGGGAAGTTTCGTAACGACCGTGATGCCGCCACTTTCCTCTATGAGTGTAGCCCCACCGACGATAAATACCGCCAATTAAAAAGCCGTTTTCGCAAACGTTTGCTCAATACGCTTTTCTTTTTGGATGTCAACTTGCCCGATACCTCTGGCTACGACCGTGCGTATTTTACGTGTAATAAAGATTGGACTTTGGTTAAAATTTTATTGGCAAATGATGCGACAAACACCGCCGCTTCATTGGCTCGCCAAATTTTGACAACTGCCTTGAAATATAAATTTGCGGATATTATTGTCAATTGCTCTCGCATTCTTAGAACCAACGCTTCTGAAACCGAAGATGAAAAAGAATTTGAAGAATACGACCAATACATCAAGCAATTTAAAGACATTTTGGATGCTGAAATCCGTTCCGAAGAACTCTATCAAAGGGTTATGATGAACTATTTTAAGCCCGTTACCGAAAATTTTGACCTCAAAGAACGCATTGACATGTATTGTGATGCGTTGATTGGCTTGTCTGAAATCTACGATTCGCCCGTCATTTTCTACAATATGTATTTGGTTTGGACCTATCGCTACGAAATGCTCCAAGATTATGAATCCATGATTGAGGTTTGTAGCCGTGCCGAGCAATACATGAAGGACAATCCGACCTACTATCAAGAGGGCAAAATGGCGACATTCCAACTCAAAAAGATGTCCGCTTTTCTACATCTTAAAGACTACAAGCGGGGTAAAATCAACGCCGAAAAATGTCTTCAATCTTTTGAAGAAGGCTCTGATATGTGGTTTGCATTCTTGGAATATTACTTCCTATTGGCAATGCACACCGAAAACTACATCAACGGCATAGCTATTTTGACAAAGGCTACGGGTCACGCTCGATTCAAAAAACTATCCTTGCAAGAGCGTGAAAAATGGAAAGTTTACGAGGTTTATATCAACTATATCATTGATGTATTTGGCGAAGACAACCCTGTTTTGAGACGGCAAAATCGCCGCACTTTCAAGGTCTCTAAATTTCTCAATGACCCAATTTTATTTCCAAAAGAACTCCGTATTTTCACCATTTTCAACCTCATTGCCCAAATTTTGTTCTTAATTGAGCAAAAACAATATGCAAACGCAGGTGATTTGATTGAGCGTTTGAAAAACTACGCCAATCGTCAATTGAAAAAAGAGGAGTTTCACAGGCTCATCAATTTCATCCGTTTATTACAACAATTATCAAAAGCCAATTTCCGTTTAGACGATATTACCAACGCTGAAAAATATACAACCCGCTTGAAAGAAACCCCTTTCTATTATCGTGGTTTGATTTCAGAATTGGAAGTTTTGCCTTACGAGCAGTTGTGGGAGATTATTACTAAACGAATAAGGTAAAAATGTTATTGGTTATTGATTATTCGTTATTCACAATGATAATCAATAACCAGTAACTAATAACAAAACCATGAAAGAATACGTCTATCTCAACGGTCAAATAATACCCACCGCACAAGCCCAATTACACGTCACCGACCTCGGAATACTGAGGGGGTACGGTGTGTTTGATTTTTTCAGAGCCATTGACGGCAAGCCCATTTATTTGGAAGAGCATTTGGATAGATTTGAAAGCTCTACCCAAAAAATGAATCTCACGCTGCCTTACTCTCGTGAGCATTTGCGCAACAATGTGCTTGATATGATACGCCTTCACGAGCATAAACTATTGGGTATCAAGCTGTTATGCACGGGCGGCTATTCAGAAGATGGTTATGAACCGACCACGCCTAATGTCATCATGTTGGCAAAACCCTTCAACATGCCGCCTGACGGTAAGACCCTCAAACTGATGACGGTGGAACACGTGCGTGAGCTTTCAGACATAAAAACGACCAATTATATTGTGCCAATCAAAGCCCTTCCTCAACTCAAAACGGGTGGGTTTGATGATGTTTTGTACCACAAAGATGGCTTGGTGTCTGAATCCTCTCGTAGCAATCTTTTTATTGTGAAAGGAGAAAAAGTAATCACGCCAAAGTCAAATATTTTGCACGGCATCACCCGCAAAAATGTGATTAAAGTTATTAAAAATCATTTCGATTTTGAAGAAAACGATTTTAGTTTAACCGATTTGTTGGAAGCTGATGAAGTTTTTATTTCGGGCAGCACGAAGCGGGTTACGCCCGTGGAATACGTTGATAATCAACGTTTTATGCAAAAAAAAGTGTGTCAAAAAATAGTTGAGTTGTTGATTGAAAATGAGATTTGAGGCATGTGGGTTTTACTTAAAACTTGCAACATACGAAAAGCCCAATGTCACAACGACATTGGGCTTTGTTTTAATGGAAAGAGTTTTTATTCTTTAAAAAACGACTTTGTCTGTACATCTTCACTCGAAATAAACTGCACCGTATAAAGTTGATTCGACGGCAAATTCGACACATCAATTGTAATAGACTTGTTGTAAGTTGATACTCAATGGTTTAGGTGGATATATTAAAATTCCATAGCCCTGCGCTGACATTAATAATTCTGTCAATCGTTGAATCT
>JAYTMW010000729.1:0-1665 GCA_043728105.1 Saprospiraceae bacterium
ACCCAACTGGATGTTTTAGTATCAAAATTGCCCAATTGCTGCAATTCTCGATATTGCGCTTCCGTCAACATCTCGATACCCATAGCAGTAGCCATCTCCATAGCACTGTCCGCTGGTTTATGCTCTTTCCTTGACTCCCACGCTGCTCGGTCGTAACAAAGGCTTCTTCTACCTTTAGGGCTTTCGGCTGCGCAATCATAAAAAATATATTCACCCGAATCGTTGTCATACCCTACAACATCTGGTTCGCCACCTGTTTCTTCCATGACATGAAGTGCCCACAGTTTTTCGGAATTAGTCTCCAGTTTTGCTTGCACATTAGCCCATTCAATGCCTTTATGACGGGCTTCATTTTTCTCAAAACGGGCTTTTAATGTGTTTAGCAATTCTTCACGTTGGTTAGGTGACAATTCCTTATTCATGTCATTCATTTATTTTATTAGAAAATCATATTTCATCAATATCCTTACTTAAAAAACAATAATTGTTATAAAAATTATAAAAATACTGAGGGGTACTGAATATTTTAACGCAACTTAAATAATTAAAAAAGTAATTTTTTGCGGATTTTTAAAAAAAACAATACATATTTGCGAATAAAAACAAAAAACATAACTCATACTATGAAGAAACTACGAACCCGCCAGCATTTTATCGAAGATTTAGGTTTAAATCACATTGAGCGTCAAATTCTGTATGCAGATTGTACCCTTCAACGCTACTTGTATGACTATGGCTATGATGCCTTTATTAATACTTATAATGAAATTGGAGAATATGAAAATGGTATTATTCAAATTCAATTAAAATCTACGGATAATCTTAAATACTCTGAACCTAAGGAAGCAATAGCATTTGATTTATCTAAAAGAGATTTAGAATTGTGGCTTTATAGCAATTCCCCTGTCATTTTTATAGTTTACGATGCTTCTAAAGAGGTTTCCTATTGGGTTGATTTGTTAGACTATTTCAAAAAAAATCAGCAAATTTTGAAAAAAGTTAATAAATTTGTAAGAATCTATATTCCTATTGGCAATGTTTTTACCAGTATAACAGTTCAAAAATTTAGACAACTTAAAAATATTTAATATGGAAACGATTGGTATTTATAAAAATATGGAAGTTACTTATAAGGAATTTGAACACGCCTTATTAAGTTTGGGTTATCGGAAGGTGCTTAAAAAAAACGTTAGAATTTATATCAATGATGTTCATGATTCTACTATTTCCATCTCACATTTGAATACACCAGATAAAAGAATGATTAAAGGAGAATTTGCTGCTCAAGCTTTTTTGATGGAAATGAAAGGAGTTTTGAATGACAAAGATGATATTGCCAAAATGATTGAACAACAGCGTTTAGAGCCTCAATCACAGTATATTACTCAGCCATAGGTAGAATAATAAAAAATAAATAGGAAACCCCCTCAGTATAAGATGATACTGAGGGGGTTTCCTATTTTATTTCTTCAACCCCGCTAAATACTCCACAATATCCCGAATCTCTCTTTTTGATAAAACGCCACCCATCGTTGGCATACTGGAAGGTATATTTTCCCTTTTTTCAATCCTCCCAACGGCAACGACTAAGGGTTCGGCATCAGAAGTGGTGATGGTTAATTCAGAATCTGTTTCTTTGGCTAAAACACCGACGACCTCTTGCCC
>JAYTMW010000730.1:0-2609 GCA_043728105.1 Saprospiraceae bacterium
TGAAATTAGCGACAACTTGCGTCAAGTTTCAAACTTGACGCAAGTTATTGAGTGATTAATTCGTTTCTTTGGGTAAATTATTTTTTACAAATTCCCTTATCATTTTTATACTTTACTCTTTACTCTTTACGAGCGAGAGCGAGAGCGAGAGCGAGAGCGAGAGCGAGAAAAAGTATTTAATTTAGTTAAACAAAGTTAATCTTTCTATCAATATTTAAAAATTAATGTTTCGATATTTTTTCTAATTTGTTTAAATTACCATTCGTCGGTTAAATAATAAAAAAAATATTTTTTTATGTGTTTTTATTGTTTTTGAAAAGTGATGAACAAAAAATAACTTAACCATTTTACACGGATTTAAGGATTAAAAGGATTAAAGGATTTTTTTAAATCTCTTTACATCAAGACAAAATCCTTTAATCCTTTTAATCCTTAAATCCGTGTAAAATAAAAATCCTTTAATCCTTTCAATCCTTAAATCCGTGTAAAATAAAAATCCCTAAATCCTTTCAATCCTTAAATCCGTGAAAAAATCCTACTCAAAAAAACTTAATCTAAAAATTAAAGCAAATCTATTTCATTAATAGAGAAAAAACGACGAATTTTACGCCCTTCAAAAATTAAGTAAACAAAAAAGTAGAGATAATGACATCAAATGAGAAACTGTTTGAAAACTATCGTGCCATGTTTGCCGATGACCAAACAATTGTGAAGATTGCCGCCGTGATGTATGAGCCGTTTCAAACCACCCAAATGGTAGATGTTTTTCAACGCTATTCCAAACGCAGCTTGGATAATCTTGAAATTAAAAACAGGCAAAAAGACCTTGTGAAAAAGGGGTATTTAGAAACCATTGGGCATCAATATCAAGTCAATAAATCGTTTTCTGATTACCTTTTGGATAGAGAATATCGGAATGATACCAATTATCGCCAAATAGCGGAGGTTGTTCAAAAAGTCATTTCGGTGCCTTATTGGTACGGCTCATCGAGCGAGGCAGCGGACAGGTACATGCGGGATTTGCGCATAGCGTATTATGGGGGTGCGTATAGCTTATTTAGAGATAGTTATTTGCGTCTTGTTCACATCGGCGCAAAAAAATATGAGCATGACCATGTGCTGGAATATTTCCTCCCAACGCAGTTTGATGAAGCCAAATTAGTGTTTGCATCGGATGATATTCGTGCTTTTTTATTGCACGATAAACTCAACCTGATGAGCAATGATTTGACTCAAAAAGACGAGTATTTTCAGTACGCCGTAGATTTTCTACCCAAACCCGAACAAGGTATAAAAGAGAAATTGGCTCGAAAAATTCTCCAAATTGCCTTTTTGAGGGGCGATTTTGAGCTTTTTGATAAGGTTGCGCCCCATCTTGACACTTTTTCGCCCTTGTTTTTCAAAGGTTGGTTCGAAATACTGAGGGGGTCGTCGGCTGCGGCTTTGGAATATTACGCCTTGTCCGCGAAAGCGATGCGGAAGGAATTGCAAAACCCAAAAGCTATTTTAGGCAATTTGGAAGGCGTGTTTCTGATGATAGCGCAAATTGCGACCCAAGATGCTACGTATTTCTCAAAAATTGAGGACACGATTAAACGTTTGTTAAAAGAACCGACCAAAAACGATGTCGTTTATAACCATATTTTGGCGGTTGTGGCGCAACGCAAAAACGATAAACCCACGGCGTTGGCTTTGTTCCGAAGTGTCAAACCTAATTTAGAATTCCAACGACTTTTCTATTACATCGCTCTTTTTTGGGTAGATGAATCCTTGATAAAATACAGCGAACTCATTGAGTTTTATGATATGTGTAAAAAGGGCGGTTATCGTTGGATGGCTTCCGAATTAGCCGCAATCTTGGTGCATTTAGCCCCCAACGAAACGAAGTGGGTGAGCGAAAGAGACGCTTTTTTGCAGGAATTAGGTACGCAGCCCTTGATAAATCTTTTAGAAAAAGTAGAAGAATGGGAGACGGCTTTGAATGCACTTTTGTCAATCGGCGCAACGGCAAAAGTGTCGTCAAACGTGAAAGAAAATGATTCACGGGTGATTTGGTTGGTTGATTTTGAACATAAAATGATTCAGCCCAAAGAGCAAGTATATGGTAAAAATGGTTGGTCGAATGGGCGAAATATTGCTTTGGGCCGCTTGAAAAAAGGCGACGTTCAGAACATGAGCGACCAAGATAGACGCATTTCGAGAGGCATTGACGAGTATTACACGGGGTGGGGTGGTAGCTCGCAAGCGGAGATAAATCCCGATGTGGCGTTCCCCGCAATGGTTGGTCATCCGCTTCTTTTTTTGTTGAAATCACCCGCAATTGCCGTTCAATTGACCGAAGAAAAACCCGTTTTGGTGGCCAAACAAGTGTCAAACGGCTATCATTTACAGTTTTCTCAACCCATTACACACGTGGGTTTTAATGTCGTAAAAGAAACACCGACACGATATAAACTCCTTAATGTTACCGAAGATTTATACCGCATTGCCAAAAGTATGCACGGCGAGCGATTGTTTATTCCCGACAAAGGTTCGGATAGATTGAAGGAAGCCATTTCCAATTTATCACGGGTCGTAACCATTCAATCTGCCTTAGATGATGACAATAA
>JAYTMW010000731.1:0-6149 GCA_043728105.1 Saprospiraceae bacterium
GTATTGTCAATACCGTAGCGATTTGCGTTGTCGCCGTTGATAAAAGTAATCTCTTGACGACCCAACGAATCATTGATTGCAGGGCGAATAAATTGCGTAATTGGTTGCTCCTCGTTGCGCAAATAGAGGGAGAATAACCAATTGTTGTTACCAAAAAGTTTATTAAAATTCAATTCAGCCAAGTTGATAAATTCAGGCACTAAGGCAGGATTGCCCCTCGAAAAGTTACGCTGATTCGCCTCACGTATGAAAGGCATGATGCGCATGAAATCGGGGCGATTGACCTTGCGGCTAAAATTGACTTGCACCTCCGTCATTTTGTCTATTTTTTTAGAAATATACAAAGAAGGGAAAAAGGATTTTAAGACACTCACACCATTGTCACCTGGGTATTTGAAGCCAAATTTGCCCCCATTTTGACTCACATCTATGCGAGATTGACCAATTAGTTGCGATTGCTCAAAACGCACACCTGCCGAATAACCGATGCCCATGAAGCGATTTGTGTAGGTAAAATAAGCCGCATTCACCATTTCTTCGACCCGAATATCGGTCGATTGAGACGGTATCAAGCGGCGAGTATTGTCGCTAAAAATTAAATCTGCCACGTAACTTTGGTCACGATTGTTGATATTGGTGCGCAAACCAAACTCTATTTTTGAACTGTCGGTAAGCGGATTTACGTAATCCAACTGCCCTGTTATTTGATAGCCGTCGTTAACACCTCTATTTTCTTGCGCCACTTTTGTATTAAAAGGCAGCGTTACACCTGTTACCCAGTCTGCATCATTTCTTGAACCGCCTTGATTGTAGTTCACATCCATAGTCAACTCTTGTCCTTTTCTTGGGAAAGTTTTTTTCCAAAGGGCTTGTGCGCCGTAATTGGTAAATTGATTGCGGGCAATGTTGGTGAAAGTACCCGCCGAATCCACTTTATTGGCCAACAAACCCGAACTGAACTTATTATTAACGTCAATATCAAAATTACCTTTCACGACCGTACCCGCAAAAGTCAACGTATTTCGATTGTTTAGGGCATAATCCAATGAAAGACGACCTACTTGAAAGCGACGACTAAAATCGTTTTCACCATCCTGTCTGAAAAAGATTGTACCATTTTTTCCGCTTCTACTTTCTGTGGTGTAAGCAAAAATGGGATTACTACCAAAATTCATGTTATAAAAACCTGTTATTCCAACTTTTCCTTCCTTGTAATTTAAGTTTGCCGTAGCATTATAACTCGTCGGATAGCCCGCACCCAAAGAGACGAAACCATTGTATCCTGGTTTTCTATTCTTCTTCAAAACAATATTGATAATACCACCCGAAGTGGAAGCGTCGAACTTAGCCGAAGGGTTGGTAATGACTTCAATACTTTCAATTTGGTCAGACGGGATTTGGTTGATACTCAAATTCGTCGGTCTGCCGTCAACAAATATCGTGGTGTTTTGGTTTCTAAGTTGCGCACCACCGTCTGTACTGATGGTAACGGAAGGAATATTTTTTAACACATCTTCCGCCGTGCCGCCCGTAGCCGTTATGTTTTTATCTACATTAAATACTTTTTTATCCAAATTTAATTGAATTTGGCTTTTTTGAGCTGTAATGTCCACCGTGTTCAACACTTTTGAATCAGCTTCGAGCTTCAAATCGCCTAAGTCAATCTCCACGTTGTCGGGTGGCACAATCATCAAAGTTTTTTTAAATTCTTTCAAACCCATGTACGTAATTTTTACTTGCACGGGGCCAAAAGGCAATTCACCGACGCTGAAATCGCCGTTTTCTAAGGTCAATCCACCGCCCAAAATCGTATCTTTTTTACCCATTGTGCGGAATACAACCACCGAAGCATAAGGCACGGGTTGCTTGGTGCTGGCCTCCAAAAGTTTACCATAAATGCGTCCGATGCTGGGGATTTTCATACCTGCGGGTAAGTTCATGCCTGCGGGCGGCGCGCCGCCTTGTGGGCGTTGTGGCTGTTGCGCAAATAAATTTAGGGTTACGAAAATTAAAATGCCGAGTGATGTTAAATTTTTATTCATTATTTTTATTTAAAAAAAATTACAGTTAGGTGTTGATAAATAGTATCAAGTATTTAGTAGTGAGTATTTAGATTTACGATATTTTACTTTTGATAATTTATATAAAAATTAAATTATATTTCAATTGTTAACTAACAATAAAAAGACGTTGGAAGTTTCAAAACGGGTTAAAATACTGAGGGGGCCCTTTTTTTCTTTTTTACAATTAGATTACAAAGGTAATAAAACGATTTTTTTTAAAACGATAAATAGGATATATAGCTTCGTTCATTCGACATAACGGTTTTATTGTCGTGTAAATCGGTTTTTTGAGGAGAAATTAAAAAGCCATTCTTTGATAAACCGAAAGAAAGTAAATTGAAAAAATAGATAAAACAGTATCTTTGAACAAAATTGTAAAATATGGAAAGTACATGTCATAAAATAATAAATGGTGATAGCCGACAAATGAGTGAAATCAAGGATAAAAGTATTCATCTTGTCGTAACTTCTCCACCTTATCCAATGATTGAGATGTGGGATGAGATTATGTCAGAACAAAATTCAGAAATTAAAAAGGCTTTAAACCTAAACAATGGTTTATTGGCTTTTGAATTAATGCACTTGGAACTTGATAAAATTTGGAAAGAAGTTGAAAGGGTACTGATTCCAGGAGGATTTGCCTGTATCAATATAGGTGATGCAACACGCACAATAAACGACGAGTTCGCCCTATATCCTAATCATTCAAGGATTATAACAACTTTTCAAAAATTAGGTCTTTCTAATTTGCCCAATATTATTTGGCGCAAACAAACAAATGCACCCAATAAATTTATGGGTTCTGGAACATTACCTTCTGGTGCTTATGTTACGTTGGAGCATGAGTGGGTTTTGATTTTTAGAAAAGGGGGAAAAAGACAGTTTAAAACCGAAGAAGAAAAACTTAGAAGAAAAGAAAGTGCATTCTTTTGGGAAGAACGAAATATATGGTTTTCTGACCTTTGGGATTTAAAAGGTACTAAACAAAAAGTAGATAACTCTGAATCAAGAAAAAGAAGTGCCGCTTATCCCTTCGACCTGCCTTACAGGTTGATAAATATGTATTCGTTGAAAGGAGATATAATTTTAGACCCTTTTTTGGGTACAGGTACATCAACTATTGCAGCTATTGCTACACAGAGAAATAGTGTTGGGTATGAAATTGATAAAGCGTTTTCAAATATTGCTTATGAAAATATTGAAACTACGCCGATTGATTTTTATAATAGCTGCGTTTATAATAGAATGAATAGCCACAAACAATTTATTTCAGATAGAAATGCCGACCCAAATAAAGACGATATTAAGCATTTTAACGAAAATCTTGATATGCAAGTAATGATGAATCAAGAAACTGAAATTAAATTAGCCTATGTTAACGAGATTAAAAAAGAAGGAGAAGGCTTTGCTGCAAAGTACGAAAATGCAAGACCCGATGGCAATTCAATTTCAGTACCTTTGATGAAAAAATTAAAACCTGAATTAACATTATTCTAAATTTGTAAATACTTAGGCGCACTATGACAAAAAAATACTCAAAAGAGTTTGGCAAAAAAGAAAAAGTTTTAAATTATGCCTGCCAAACATACCAGTTATCAAGACCCAATAAAGTCGGTGCAGTTATGGCACTTATTAGAGAATGTCAACCTCAAACAATTGAGCAATGGGAAGAGTGGTATTTTAAAAATGCTTTTACAGATAGTAAAAAAGCGTTCAAAGTTACCAAAGACAGTATGAACGAACTTGGAAACCGTCTGCATGAGAAAATTACAGAAGTTGTAATTCCTGAATGGCAAGAGGCTTTCCGCAATTTGACATTGCAAGATTGCGTTAATTACATTCACAATCTAACTATAAATCGGACGTTTGATGGGTATATTCGAGAAAAATCAGTAGTCAATGACGGGCTTGCAAAAATATTTCCCGTAGTAAGATTTGAAGAAAGCCCCGCTGAACTTGACCATGCTGGTGATATTGACTATCTTGGTCATGTTGGCAATAAAGCGTTTGGCATACAAATAAAACCTGTTACGGCAAAGTCAAATTTTGGCAACTATTCAATTTCAGAAAGAATGAAAGGAAGTTTTCAAGATTTTGAAGATGAATACGGCGGTAAAGTATTTCTTGTTTTCAGCCTTGACGGTGAAATAGCCAACAATGATGTACTAAAAGACATTGAAAAAGAGATAAAAAGAATTGAAAAGAAATGAAAAAAGCAAAATACTGAGGGGGGTACTGTCAAAAACAAAACCCAAAAGCACCACCAAGGGCTTTTGGGTTTTGTATAATAGCGATATAAAAAGGGTATTACCCTTATATTTTCCCTTAAAAAATAAACCTCGTAGAAAGGAAATTCGACGCATCATCTCTGATAATATCGTTGAAAAGTGCCTTGTTTTCGGGCGTTTCTTTCGTCGCAACAATCGTCCGAATCGAGAAACTACGCAACGCATCAAACACCGAAAGCGTGCCTTGCGCCGAATCTTTTCGACCCGTGAAAGGGAACGAATCGGGGCCACGTTGGCACTGTGCATTGATGTTCACACGAGACACTTGATTCACCAAATGATCCATCAAATGCGCAATTTGGTCGGCATCCGTACCAAAAATAGATACTTGTTGTCCGTGGTCAGAATGAATCAGATACTCAATTGGCTCATTGATATTTTCAAAAACGACAACAGGCACGATAGGCGCAAATTGCTCTTCTTCATACAATTTCATCCGCTTATCCACCGGATAAATAACGGCAGGACGCACAAAAGATTCGCACGAGTCACCCCCCTCAGTATTTGTGACCTTTGCGCCAAATCCAACGGCTTCACTGATGCAATCGGCTACATATTGCGGCTTTTCAGGCTCGGCTACGGGCGTAATATGCACCCCTTTTTCCCACGGTAAACCCATTTTAAGAGCTGACACCGCTACATTGAATTTTTCTATAAAAGCATCCGCAATCGCTCTATGCACATATATGATTTTCAAAGCCGTACAGCGTTGACCATTGAAAGAAAGTGAGCCTAAAACCACTTCTTTCACCGCCGCATCCAAGTCCGCATTGCGCAAAATAATAGCCGCATTTTTAGCGTCCAAACCCAAAACTGAGCGTAAGCGATTTCCTTTTGGATGTGACTTTTGCAATTTATCTGCCATTCGGCTCGACCCTATCAAGGTCAAACAATCAATTTTACCCGAGGTCATCAAAGGCGGCACCACGGCACTACCCCGACCGTAAAGGAAGTTGATAACGCCTTTTGGAAAACATTTTTGATAAGCATCTTGAAAAATATCATGCAACAAAATACCTTGGCGGGGCGGTTTGAATAAGACTGTATTGCCCATAATTAAGGCAGGAATGAACAGCGTAAAGGTCTCATTCAAAGGATAATTGAATGGCCCCATGCACAACACAACACCCAAAGGCGAGCGACGAATTTGACCAATTATGCCTTGTTCGATGCGAAAACCAGAACTATTTCTGTCCATTTTCTTCAATTCCTCGATTGTTCCGTAGATGTATTCAACGGTGCGGTCAAATTCTTTTTCCGAATCAGCGAGGCTTTTTCCGATTTCCCACATCAACAACTTAATGACGTGGCTGCGATAGCCAATCATCATTTTCGTGAATTTCTCCACACATTCTATGCGGTCTTCTACGCTCATGGTGGGCCATTCGCCACGACCATAATCGTACGCTTTCACTGACGAATCGAGGGCTTCGAGGGCTTCTTTTTCGCCAATGAGTGGGTAGCTACCCAATACTTTTTTCTTTAGTTCTCCGCCCTCTCTAATAAAAATAGGCGAAGTCACTTCTTGCATCGCACCGTCCCAATGCACCATTTTTCCGTTCAAAAGATACTCCCGAATGTTGAGTGGCGTGGTGATGTTATACTCCGCAGGGATGTCATTTTCCGTGGGGAATAGGTCGAAAAGTTGTTTGGAATTTCCCATAAATATTTAATTACCAGTTGGTTATAAAAAAAGTTAGATTTTAAAATTTTTAGATTTTAAGATTTTAAGATTTTAAGAAAACAAATTCTAAGAGTTTCTTTCGTTTTGAAATCTTAAAATTCTAACATCCGTCAT
>JAYTMW010000732.1:0-3319 GCA_043728105.1 Saprospiraceae bacterium
GAAGGATTTGAAAACATACTTAGAAGAAACCAAGAAAACCGCCAAAGAAAGCGACTACCAAGCCCATTTAGATTATGCCTTAGACCGCATGAAAAATCCATCATCTGCGAAAGTGGCAGTGCATAAAGAATTGCCTCCTGGGGCTCCGATTGGGTGTGGGGAGGAGGATTAATAGCTTTGGAATTATTCAATTGTAAGTAAAAAAGCGACCATAGCAAAAAAAGAAACATCATCCTTTGATTAAAGATGATGTTTTTTTTTAAAACTCATATCCATTTTTTATTTAAAACTTTCCAATGTCATCAGCAAGAGATCGTTTTTGTACAAAAATAATTCTCCCCCAATAATTTTATATTTGTTAACGTCAATCAAATTCTTCACAAAAATATCTCCTTGTTCCATCTTGTCGCAAGCCATCATTGTTCTACTTATGTTTTTAAATGAGATTGAATCTGCATTAATTTTTACTCTACCGTTTATGATGTTGCAACCATCATTTCCGTTAAAATTACCCAAATTTAAGTCAATTGTAACATAACAATTTTTCGACTCAACATTTCTTTTAGGGTTATTAAAGTACTCTATAATCCACTGATTATTAAGCATTTTAATAGCTTTATTATTAGAAACTTCAGTCTTAGTATTTGATTTTATTACTTCGATTTTCTCAATATATTTTTTATCGACCAATATCATCATTAATGGTTTGATTGTAAATGATTGAGATTTTCCAGTAATTATCTTGCATTCAAATAGTATTTTATTAGCTACTTTTTTAAGGCTTACGGGAGTAATTGTCGTGTTCAAATCTGTCTCTTTTTCGAGTACCGCTATCACATATTGTTTCTTGAAATTAATAGCCGTTGGCGTTCCATTTTCACCCATAAATGCTGCTGCCCCAAATATGTTATCAAATTCTTCTTGAGTTGTAATTTTTGCTTTTGGAAAGTGATCATTGGTAAATGTATTCTTCACAAAATACCCGTTAATTATTTGAAAAGGGATATCAATTGCCTTGGAAATTTTAGTATTTTTTATCTGTCCCGTCGAAAAGAATGAGACTAAGGTTAGTAAATAAATTATTGGTATGTATTTTTTCTTGTTCATGAAATGATTGGTTGATAAATATTATTGTTGTTGATTTCTTTACTTGAAATATATTAGTGAAAACAACAAAAAAGATTTTAAATGAAGGCAAATTGATTTATCGAAAAATAATTCAACGAATCATTTTAACTCATTGAATTTGATTGTTTTATAATTTGGATCACACTCAAATATTTGTCGCAAAATTGAAATGTGTCCAGAACCGAACATCACTAAAATTCGATCATCTGCTGATGAAGTTATCGTTTGAATGTTTCTAAATATTCTTAAATTTCGATCGTACCAATCCATAGCCAAAGCATCTGCACCTCTGTATTGACCTTGTGTGAAGTACTCACCATTAAGATAGCCACCATAATTTCTCTTTAAAGATTGTTCTGAATTTATGTACTTAAATACATCTAAAAGTGGTAGTTTAAATTCCATTTCTGTTTCAATTTTACTGACAGAATCTTGTAAAACGCAGATTGGATCATTACATTCATAATTATAGTTTTGCCAGCCAGTAAATATTTTGTCTAAGGTCGGTCGTAAAATCGTTGAATCTTTTGAATTATAAAGTTCATTGAATATTGAGTTTGCATCTGCTCCAAATAATGTATCCAATTTGAATCTATTCATCAATCTAAAAGCAATTTGCTCAAATTCGTCTCTTCCAGCTTTTTGCAAGCCTTTATTTATAGATTTATGTTTATTAAGCAATTTAACTAATCTAAGTTCACCAGGACGAGTCTCAATCACGATTTTGTTAGGCTTAAACTTAGCAATATAATTTACAAGTTGCTCAACTTCAATTTGCTTTTTGCTTGTTAGAACATCCACTTGCTTATCAGCATCCGTTTTATGTACATCAAGATTTGGATATCCGAAATGAAATGTGCCTACTAAAAGCACGGTAGGTAATTTTCGATTTCCAACAAGAATTTTGTCTGGATTGAAGATGGTCGTTTGTCCAAATATATTAGACGAGATAAACAATAGAAAGGAGGTTAATGCTTTTTTCATTTTTGTAGTTTTTAATAGTGTTAATATTTTTCCGTGGTCATGTGTCTTCACTGACCACTTTTACAAATTCATTAATTCTACTTGTTCATCCGCTTGAAGTGGTCAGTGAAGACACGTGACCACGGCGGAGAGGAGGCGGTTACTGATCAATGAGACAAGTGGACAAAAAATAATTCTCAAAATTTTAAAATGGCAAATCTTCATCTACAATGTCTTGTTTATCTTGTTCCAAAACTGGAAACTTCTTTTTGTAATACGAACTCAGGAAAAGTCCAACTGTAGTAGCTGAATTGATTATAAAATAAGTGCAAATTGAATCTTCGATTAAATAATCATCATTCGTCTTACCATGAAAGTTAGTTTTTTCACTTCTAAGTTTTTCAATAGCTTGATTTATTGCTATTAAAGAACTGCCTATTGTCTTTAATTCTATTGGATGTTCACTATTAACTAAATTAAATTCTTTCAAAATAATGGATGTTAATTTATGTAGTGTCTCTCCACCACTTATTTTACTCGAGATTCTTTCGTTCTTCAAAATTTCTTTTATTATACTTTCAAGTGCTGAATTTACAAGCCCTACCGCCAAACTTGGATCTAATTCAATTTGTTTGTAAGCTTTTGTGAAAGTGTCATATGCAGTTTTATAATTTGCTTTTAATTCATTTTTAAATGTAGGAATTGAAGGGATAAAATCTGGGGTTTCAACTCCTAAGTCAATTGCTATTTTGAGTAATTCTGTACCAGGCAAATTATGTAATGTAGCTGTTAAATCAATATCTTTATTAATTTTTTCAACTATTTGAAAATTTTCCCAATAGTTGTTATTTGAGTAAATCTCTCCATAATTATTCTGATGCCATTTTGTAATATATAGTTTTACCTGTTTATACGTTTTAAACTCTTCCCAAATTGCTTGTTCAATTGAAGTAATAATTTTCATTTGATATTTAGGTGAAATTAAATCTTCCATATTTTTAAATTTATTTTTTGTAAAATTTCCACGAATTTACATTTCACTTTTTTAGAATAATAATTTTAAAATTTTCAGAAGTATTATTTTTTTGCCAAAATCTAAAATCAATTTATCCGTTTTATGTACTTCTAACACAAACATAGATTAATTCCATAACTTTACAAAATCAATTTATAAATACTCAATGCAATCCCCAAAATTCAAAATATACTCGTCTTCCGCAGGTTCAGG
>JAYTMW010000733.1:0-8779 GCA_043728105.1 Saprospiraceae bacterium
ATAAAATTATCGGCATCGTTGCTACCCCTCAGTATTTTTTGAAAATCGACGTACAATTGGCTCGCAAAAAGCACAATAAATAAACCCAAAAATGCCCCAAAAGAAGCACCCAATATTTGCCAACGATTTTGATTTTTTGATAATAGTTCTTTCAGCATTTGCTTTTAATGAGTGATGTAGCTTACGGATTCATCCGAACTCGTCGAAACGGATTTATCCGTTGAAAATGATACAAAATTTCAAGCATAAAAAAAAGGTGTCGCTAATATAGCAACACCTTGAATAGTATGGTGAAGTATGGTAAAGAATTGTTCGTAATCAAATTGTTAAAGTGAGCTAAGAGTAAAATGAAAAAGTATCAATGTGTTTTAAAATATTTTTATTTATATTTTTTGTAATTTATAAAATATTGATTATCAGTTATTTGCGAATTATTTAGCATTCCAAAAATTGCGATACGATTTATTAAATTCCATTTTATGTTTATCACCAAGATTCATAGTAATGGTCGCACCCAAGTAATAATAGAAATCGGCTTTGTAATTATCACCTCTTTTTTCTCCTGTCGGATACTCCAATTTTGAATTGACTAATTCACCTGTGCGAAAAACAAATGGCACAGTCTTGAGATTGTTCTCCGATATAGCTGTCAAATCAGGATAATTACCACTGACATCATCCAAATAATCTGTGAAACAATAACGTAAACCAGCCTCTAAACCAATGTTAATGCGTTGACTCAAAGCCAATTTGATGCCCAAACCCATCGGAATTGCTACTTGGAAAGCACTATATGGCTTACCACCGTTGAGCGTTTGACCCTCTGTGCCGAGCGGGCGAAGATTTACCCATTCTTTTTGTTGGCTATAAGAAGACCGTGCTTGTGGATTAAAATAAAATCCCGCAACACCTACAAAAAGATAAGGCGAAGTTAATTTACCATCCAAAACATCGTATTTGAATAAATTCAGCTCTGCCGTAGCCGCCAACTCATAGTATTTGGTGCGTGCTTCCAAGTTACGAAAAGAGCGAGAAGTCTTAGAATAACGGTCGGTCGCATAAAACTCACCCGAAATGCCCGTCATTTTCATAGAGAAACGAGGCGAGGCGTGGTATCTCAAAACAGCCCCATAAGTCGCACCCAACGAACGGGTCTCGGGTACGTCAGGTTGCAATTCACCTACGTAACCGCTGGCACCGCCCGTAACACCCACTTCAAAATATTGAGCTTTTATCTGAGATGAAAAAGATGCTAATGTGAAAATGAATAAAAGTTTTTTCATAAATTCTATTTTTTGATTAATCTTTAAATAATAATTTGGTTTATGAAATAAGGTGTCATTTAGAATCCGCCCTTTTTCATAATTAAAAAATAAATCTCATTTTACTAAACAAATTAAAGTCCAATGTTATTTGTAAATTCAAATAAGGTTTAAAAAATTGATATGAAAAACAAACAAACTGTGACGCATTAAGAAGGCCCCTCAGTATTGAGACGAAAAAAATAAGCGTTTACTATTATTCTGACTCAAAATGCTAACTGATTGTTATTCAATATTTTATCTATTATCATAAATTATTCATTATAATAAAAACAATTGTAAATCATAAAATTTTACTCGAAAAATGTTTTCTAAAATGCTAATTTGTATCATCATTTTCGGTCAATATTTTGCTACTAAACACGCAGATTTATTCCGTATTTAAATTTAAAAAAGATATTAATTCTCACAATTCATTGATTAACAAAGGTTTACGAATCTCAAAAAGCAACACCTAAACCGCAATATGACTTACAATTATCCTTACTTAGTCTATTTTTTCAAGTAAAAAATAAGTCATTTTGAATTTTAAATAAATAAAAAACTACTTTTGAGCGTTTTTTTCACGAGCAATAATTAGCATTTGAAAATAAACATTTAACTTTTATAAAATCAATAAAAAATCGTTATTAGAATGAATAGAAATTTGAAGTTTTTGTGTGGCTTATTATTAGCTGGTTCAACCTTGACCGCACAGACGAAAGCACCCGACAATTGGTTTAACCTTGACGCTACCGAAAATGGCGTGAATGGTGTCAGCACGGAAAAAGTGTACAACGATTTACTAAAAAGCAAAAAAAGTCAAACCGTCATTGTGGCGGTCATTGACGGTGGCGTTGATCCAGAACATGAAGATCTGAAAGCCATTATGTGGAACAACCCAGGCGAAATCCCTGGCAATGGCATTGATGATGACAAGAACGGTTACATTGATGACGTACATGGTTGGAACTTTTTGGGTGGCAAAGATGGACGCAGTGTTCATCACGAATCGCTTGAAATGACCCGTGTTTACGGTCGTTTAAAAACAAAATATGAAAATAAAGATGCCGCTAAACTTTCTAAAAAAGAAAAAGCTGAATATGATCAATATACAGCGATGAAAAAAACCATTGAAGATAATTTGACCGAGGCACAAGAGGGTTTGGCTGAAACTGAGGGCGCAAAAACCATGATTATGTCGGCTTTAGATGCTGCCGAGGTCGCTTTAGATGGAAAAGCCATTACCAAAGAAAATATTAGTGCCGTTAACGCTGGCACCAACCAAAGTTTGGTTATTGCTAAGAATATTCTTTCTAAAAGAATTGCAACTGGTGGAGACGTTTCAAGCATAAAAGTGGTTAAAGATGACTTTATGGAGCAAATCCAAGAAGGACTCGAATATTATGAATCAAAAGTGAAATATCAATATAACATTGATTATAACCCACGTCTTGACATCATTAAAGACAATTATAACGACTCAAGTGAGCGTTTTTACGGCAATAATGATGTGAAAGGGCCTGATGCCATGCACGGAACGCACGTAGCGGGCATCATTGGCGCGATTCGTAACAATGATAAAGGCATGAAAGGTGTGGCTGATAATGTGCGTATCATGGGTGTCCGTTGCGTACCCGATGGTGATGAGCGTGATAAAGACGTGGCAAATGCCATCCGTTATGCCGTTGATAATGGCGCACAGGTTATCAATATGAGTTTTGGGAAAAGCTATTCTTGGGATAAAAAAGCGGTGGATGATGCTGTGAAATATGCGATGTCAAAAGATGTACTTTTAGTTCATGCGGCAGGCAACGATGCCAAGGATAATGACGCAGGTTTCAACAACTTCCCAACCGCTCGTTTTGAAAAATCGGGTTGGTTTAGCCCCAAAAAAGCTAAAAACTGGATAGAAGTGGGTGCTTTGTCATGGAAAAAAACCGATGATGCAGTTGCCACTTTCTCAAATTTTGGTCAAAAAAATGTCGATGTTTTTGCTCCAGGTGTTGATATTTATTCAACATTACCCGATGGAAAATATAAGAATCTTTCGGGTACATCAATGGCTTCTCCCGTGACGGCGGGCGTGGCTGCCATGCTTCGTTCTTATTTTCCTGAGCTTACGGCTCAACAAGTGAAAGAGTGCATCGAAGGTTCGGTGGCTAAACAAGATTTTAAAGTGAAAAAGCCCGGTTCGGAAGATCGTGTGCCTTTTAGCACTTTGAGTCGCACGGGTGGTACGGTCAATGCCTTCAAAGCGGTTCAATTGGCGAATCAAATGAAGGGCAAAAAGAAGGTGCAGCCGAGAGCTTAATAGTGATTAGTGATTAGTGATTTGTGATTTGTGATTTGTGAAAAAAATGGATAGTTGACGATGGCTCAACTATCCATTTTCTTTTTTTGACAAAATTTTGTAATTCGTAATCTCGTAATCCAAAAAATTGCCAATGAAACGTTAAAATACTGAGGGGGTGCTTGGTGATTCCAATTCTTATTTTACATTTGCATATTAACTGATTTATAGCAAATTATTTACAAACGCAAACCGACTATTAGCCGTTTTATTCGATTTAAAACATTGAATATCAATAAGATAAATGTATTTTATTTTTTTGATATAAAAAACGAAACGAAGCTATGCGTCATTTTCTACTACATTTTTTTTTATTTTTAACGCTAACTATTTCTGCACAATCACTGCACCTAACTACTTTTGGCAGTTGGGTAACAGTAGGTGATTTGGACATTCCGAGCAACAAAATTACGGTCGAAGCATTCGTTTTTATCACGGGTGATTTGACCCGAGACTCGCTCGATATTGTTTCAAAACACGGCGCACCCACCGATGCAAACTACCTTTTACGACCCAATAGTTTTGAAATAACAACCTATAAAAATGGAAATAGTGGGCCAACTCAATTCGCAAAATTGAGCGTGGTTTATCCTTTCGCTAAAAGTCGTTGGTATCACGTGGCGGGCAGTTATGACGGCTCCACGATGCGCTTTTATGTCAACGGGTGCCTTTTGGGTGAAAAAACGACTACGGGTAATCTCTTTCAAAATAATTTTAATACCGCCATTGGCATGATGGGCAAAACGACCATCGAGCAATTTTATGGTGACATTGACGAAGTCAGAATTTGGAGCGTGGCTCGCACGGAAGCGCAAATCAAAGACAATATGGCAAATTTGCCGACCCCCTCAGTACAAAATGGTTTACAACTCTATTTGAAATTTAATGGAAATACGACAAATTTACAGGGAAATGCTACTTATAATGGTCAAATCAAAGGCAGAGCAACTTTGGATGTGAATGAACCAACGGTAAAACTACCCATCGTTAATACCCTTTTGATTCAACAACCTTGCGGGCTACGAAAAGGTCTTATTCAAGTGAATGCGCCGAGTGATATGCTTTTTTCCATCAATCAAAGTACATTTAACGCACTTAATAATTTTCCAAATTTGGACAGTGGACGTTATATTTTGCGCACCAAACCCGATGAATGGTGTTTTTTGAGAGAAGATACTTTCCAAATAATTGATTTTAAATTAAAAGAAATGCTCATTAAAAATACGGTTTGTGGGCAAGCTAAAGGAGAAATTACTTTAAAAACGAGTGATGATGCCAATGCTCAATTTAGCTCAGATAGCCTAAATTATGTACCTAACCCTATTTTTAAAAACCTAAAACCCAATACTTATAGACTTTTCACCCGACACAGCGGCGGCTGCACCATAGCCACAAATGCCATTGTGAAAGACTCTTCTACCCTCTCTCAAACAGTTGATTTGCTGGTAAAAAACGAAATGTGCAATCAAGAAAATGGCTCAATCACAGCCAATATCACAGGCAAAGGCACCATTGAATATAGCCTTGATAGTATCAGTTTTTCTATTAAAAATCAATTTTTTAACCTCAAAAAAAGGATTTATCAAGTGTATGTACGCAACAGCGATGGGTGTAAAGCTAAGGGTACAACGACCGTTCAAAATGAAGAAACGAGCTATTTGACGATTGAAAAAATAGAAACACAACCCGCCTCATGTGGCTTGCCAAATGGCTCAATTAACATCCAAATTAAGGGCAATACTGAGGGGGTACGTTATGCCTTAGACCGTACTCAATTTACAAACATTAATAATTTTAATAAACTAAAAGAAGGTGATTATCAAGTGTTTATACGAGATACGAACAAATGTTTGGTAATGGATAACGCAGTAGTGGGGACTAAAAAATCGGATACTTTACAGTTTTCTTTCAAAGTGGCCCCCTCAGTATGCAGCGGCAAAACAGGTGTTTTTTTGATTGAAAATATTAAAAATGGTGTACCGCCTTTTCAGTTTGCCTTGAATGATTCCACGGATTTTAAAGCTGATTTGAGCTATGCAAATTTGGCTGGCTCGTATATAATTTTTGCGAAAGACTCTTTGGGTTGCAGCACGGCACGAAAGGAGGTTTTTATTCCAAAAGTAAATTGTGAGGTATTTATTCCAACCATTTTTTCACCCAACGATGACAACAGCAATGATGTGTTTAAAATATACGCAAACGAAGGTTTGATAAAAACCATAAAAAGCTACCAAATTTTTAATCGCTGGGGCAACCAAGTGTATGTATCACCACAACAAAACACGGATTTTGCAATCTTCAATAGTTGGTGGGATGGCAGTTTCCAAGGCAAATCAGCCCCTTCGGATGTCTATATTTATGTCATTGAGGTAGAATATACTGAGGGGTTGGGCAAATATAGGGATAGGATTTTGAAGGGAGATGTGACGGTGATGCGGTGAAAAATCACACTTGCTCAGGTGCTAAACGCACCACCAAACCATCCAAATCTTCCTTAATTCTGATTTGACAACCCAAACGGCTGTTGTCTTTCACCCACAAGGCTTGGTCGAGCATAAACCATTCGTCATCCGAAATTTCTCCCGTTTGGTGGTCGCTCTCTACATACACCTGACACGTAGCGCATAGAGCCATGCCGCCGCAAATAGCTTCCACAGGCAGTTCATAACTCTTGCAAACCTCCATGATACTGAGGGGTATGCCTAATGGAATCTCTAATTCGTGTGGTACGTCTTCACGGTCAATGACGGTGATTTTTATATTTTCTTTCATTTATTTCGTTGATTATTGACTATTTATTATTTGTAAAATATTGGTAATCAACACTTTATAAACATAATGATTATATATTCTCGGTTAGTGGAAATTAAGGATAATGCTTGTAAAAATCACCTCTTTTACCAACATCTTCTACTTGAAAAGTATCATTATTCCAAAACAGTCCAATTCTATAATCGCCAACTCGTATTCTGTAATAATTTTTATTTCCTTTTAAAGATTTGAGGTTGGGAATGCCCGAAAAGCTATCAGCCTGATCAATTGTGTCAAGCGCATCCAAAATTTCAAGTTGAACAGAGTTGGGTAGTTTTGCTAAATTTTTACGAAATTTTCGAGTATCAATGAATTGCATTTTTAGCGAGTTTGCTTCTTAATTTTTCTAAATATGTCTCTGTTTCACTCACAGAATACACCTTATAATCGGGTTGCTCTTTAGCATAAATCATACTTTCAACGTGTGCCGCATCTTCACGCTCCTCATCGTCCATTTTTTCCCACAACCCATTAACCACATATTTTTCGTGCAAACGCTGACGAACCACTTCAATCTCGTGGTCATCACCCGTCTTTTTTTCCGAATTAATAGCAATTTTTAATCGCTTAAAAAATGCCATTAAAAGCCCTTCGTCGGCCTCCTTGTAGGTAATTGTGATGCTCTTTGTCATGTCTTAATGCTCTTTTTTTCTTACAAATATAAAGGTTTTGTTTAAAATTTCAAAAAAGCAATTATTTTAAGATAATTATCACTGGAGTTTGAAAACAAATAAACAAATCTATTACATAATAAATTGATTATCAATAAGTTACAACCCGTCAATACCCGTGACAGTGGTATATTTAAACGACAATTTCTTATCGGGATATACTATTTTAAAGGCAGATTGAACCGCCAAAGTACCTTCGTGGAAACCACAAAGAATCAATTTCAACTTGCCTGGATAGGTGTTAATATCGCCCACCGCAAAGATGCCTGGCACGCTCGTTGAATAGTCCATCGTGTTCACTTCAATAGCGTTTTTATCAATCGCCAAATCCCAATCTGCAATGGGGCCTAACTTTGGAGACAAGCCAAAAAGCGGGATAAAATGGTCGGTGGCTCTCACAATTTCGCCTTCGGTGTCGTGTTTGATGACCACTTCGTTGAGCTTGCCGTTGCCGTTCAAGCCGATTACTTCCGCTTGCGTGAAAACTTTGATTTTACCCGATTCTTTAAGGTGCATAACTTTTTCAACACTATCGAGCGCACCTCTGAACTCACTGCGGCGGTGAATGAGCGTGATTTCGTCGGCGACATCGGCAAGGAAGATTGTCCAGTCCAAAGCCGAATCACCTCCTCCTGCGATAACAATTCTCTTTTTTCGGTATAATTCAGGATCTCGAACAATGTATTCAACTCCTCGGTCTTCGAAATCTGTGATGTTAGAAATGGGCGGCTTACGGGGCTCGAAAGAACCAAGCCCGCCTGCGATGCAGATAACAGGTGCACTGATGACAGTGCCTCGACTTGTTGTAAGGACAAACTTGCCGTCGGCACCTTTTTCGATGCTTTCAGCCCTTTCACCCAACGTGAAACTCGGTTTGAATGGCTCAATTTGTTTCATCAGATTTTGTACCAAATCACCCGCCAATACTGAGGGGTAGCCCGGAATGTCATAAATCGGCTTTTTCGGATAAATTTCCGACAACTGACCGCCTACTTGCGGCAACGCATCTATCAAATGACAACGCAATTTCAATAAACCCGCTTCAAAAACGGTGAATAAACCCACTGGGCCCGCCCCAATTATCAATATATCTGTCTGAATCATGTTATTTTGGGGGCACACCTTATAATACGATATGCCTCTTTTTTAAAACTGAATTAGGGTGTAGTTCCCATTTGATGTATTTACTCACTGTTTTGTGCTTCGCACAAAAGGCGTGCTTGGAATTTTTTTCTTTCGGGTTGAGCTAATTTTTTCAAATAGAAATTTTTTCAAAATTTCTATTTGAAAAAATTAGCTCAACCCATTCAGCCTTTTTTTTACACGCCTTTTAGCGAAGCTAAAACAGTGAGTAAATACATCATATGGGAACTACGCCCCTTAATTATTATAAAACACGAAAAGTCTTAAATTGTTAAATTTTTTTTTGCGGCGTAAAATTACATAGTTCCATCGTAACGACGAAACATGAAGGGCATAAGGTTTTATTTTTGTTGTGAGATTAAAAAATACTGAGGGGGCTTAGTAAGTGAATATAAGCAATTCTCGCTATTAAAGTTATTTAAAATATGAAGTGCTTAAATCCAATGGGTTTTAACCCATTGTGTCAATATTTTATCCGCAATGGGTTAAAACCCATTGGA
>JAYTMW010000734.1:0-1646 GCA_043728105.1 Saprospiraceae bacterium
CTTCTCCTCTAAACCTACTCCTGCATCAATTGGTACAACAAAACGACTTTGCCTATTGCCGATACTCTCTTTTATTCTGTTTAATCCATACTCTATGGCTTTGTTTTGATTGCCTAAAAAAGCCCGTCTATGAATACCTTTATGCCACTTATTATCCTGTTTATTGTCATCTTTTACGGCAATTTCATCAGACTTGATTTTACTCAATGGACTACCCATTAAACTACTGATAATGCTATCTACACTGCGTTTTTTGGGCATAAAGGAGGATGTTACGCTCACCGTTGCCATTTCCATTATCCCTTTTTTCTCCCCTTTTCCCAACCGTTTTTTAGGATTAATATCAACAGGTGTAGCTACTTTGAGTTTTATTTTAGGTACGCCTTTTCCATCAAAAGAGGCACTGAAACATACAGGTGAAACCGCTTTTTCTACTTTTTTTGACCTATAATAAGCATCTACATCAACACCAATATGTCCAATATTGCGCTCCGATGATTTCCCGCTTAATCCTAAATTGAGTAATTTATTTAAGACCCGAACACTTTCTTTATAGTCACTTTCAGCCGCATTTTCGCCCACAAGTTCTTCTATATTATAAGACCAAAAACTGCTGATTGGTAAACATAATTCACTATCAGTCGGGTGTATTTTGCCTAAATCTTTATCCCAATAGGACGGTCGTTCAATCTCTAAAAGACCAAATAAACTTAGATATTGGCAAATCTCTAAGCCTTTATTTCGCAACGGTATGCCATCTTTCTTGGGTGTTCCTTGCGCTATTATTTGACCTATCCGTTTTTTGAAAATATACGACAATAGGCTTAATCCTAAAACTAACAATTGCTTGAATATTCCTTTTTCTATTGTGTGGGCTGCCGTTTTTGACTGACTAAAGTCCTCTGCTATAACCATCAATTTTTCAATTTCTTCTCGTATCTCTTCTTGAAGTCTAATATTCTCCATATTTTGCACGGGGAGTTTTTAAGTTAGGAAATTTTTTTTCGCAACTTAAATTTACTAAAACTTTTAAACTCCCGTTTTTTATTTATTGCCCCGTTTTTGTCACGCACTCAAATCAAATACTAAATCTTCTCTATTTTTTTAATTAAGGACAAATATTTCTCCTCTGTCTTTGCTTGCAAATAGCCTTAAAGTTCAACCATTTTTGGTATTTGAATATGGTGAATACGTTAAGGGCTGATATAGTTTATAATCGAACTGTAATATACCTCTTCTTCAAATATTCCTTCAAATCCACAATTCCAATTTCCTTAAAATGGAAAATGCTGGCTGCCAATGCGGCGTCGGCATACCCCTCAGTAAAAGTGTCGTAAAAATGCGCCATCGTGCCTGCGCCACCCGAGGCAATCACTGGAATAGACACGCTTTTTGACATCCGCGCTAAGGCTTCATTCGCAAAGCCTTGCTTGGTGCCATCGTGATTCATGGAGGTGAAAAGGATTTCGCCCGCGCCCCTGTCAGCCACTTCTCTTGCCCAATCGAACAAATCAATATCTGTCGGGATGCGACCACCGTTCAAATGGACGAGCCAACGCGCCTCACCTGTAGTAGGCGAAGGAACTTGTTTGGCATCAATAGCCACCACAATGCATTGACTACCAAAGGCTTGTGCAATTTCATTA
>JAYTMW010000735.1:0-4356 GCA_043728105.1 Saprospiraceae bacterium
CAGATTAAAAATGATGTCGCATATTCTGATAATCCTGTCAATTTGATAGTTGTTGCGCCAGCCGATGCTTTTGAAACGGAACAAGCGATTCGACAAGCCGCTGCGTTGGATAAACCGGTTTATTTGCGTTTTGGTAAAAAAAATATGTCACTTCTTCCTCATATCGGATTTAAGGTGTCTGATGACGGCGAGATAACGAAATCCGACATCATAAATCCGAAATATACTGAGGGGGGGAGATTTGAATTTGGAAAGGGTAGAGTAGTGCGTGTCGGCAATGACTTAGTATTAATCGGTACAGGCGAAACCGTACAACCTGCCTTAGAAGCGGCTGAAAAACTATCAAAAGAGCATAATATTCAAGCAACTGTGGTGAGTATGCACACCATAAAACCTTTGGATTATGATTTATTAAGCCAATTGGCTGCCGATGGAAAACCCATAATAACGGTTGAAGAGCACATGATTTATGGCGGTTTGGGTGAGGCATGTGCATTTTTTTTAATGCAAAATGGTTTTCACAATCCTTTTAAAATAATGGGTATTCCAGATGAATATACGGTGACAGGTTCGCAAAATGATATTTTCAAACATTATGGTATTTCAGAAACGGGTATTTCAGAAATAGCTTTACATTTGTTAGAGAAGCACTCCCTCAGTATTCGATGATTTAAACAATAAGAAAATGAAAAACCTAACTTTATTCTTACTCCTGGTTTGTTTTCTTAGGTCAAAGTGCGGCTGCCAAAGCCAAAGAGTTGGGCTATGAAGCCAAAATTTTTGATTCCCAAAACAATACGGCTTTAGAATCCGATCATTTTGACAATGCGTTGGTGTCAGGTTTTCAAGCCATTTTATTTAACCCGACTGATGCAATTTCCAAAGGTTATGGCTGAAAAAGCGGCTGTTTTTGCTGATGAATATTTGAAAGGGAAGAGAGATTTTGCTCAAAAAATTCCAGTGGCTGTGGAGTTGGTGACGAAGGGGAATATTGAGGATTATGCGGCTTATGGGAAGAAATAATTAATTTCAAATAAGGTTAAGGATTTACAATTTTTTAAAAACATACATTATGAAAACTACCGATTACGCACTTTTTTTAAGCGATATTAAAGCAAAAATTAAGCAAGCCCAATATGAGGCGATGAAAGCCGTCAATACACAATTGGTGTGGCTTTATTGGGAAATTGGGAAATCTATTACTGAAAAACAAGCTCAACAAGGTTGGGGTAAGTCTGTTGTAGAGAATTTAGCCAAAGATTTGCAAGCGGAATTTCCGAAAATGAGAGGATTATCTACTACAAATTTTTGGTATATGATGCAATTTTACACTGAATATCACAGTGTAGAATTGCTCCAATCAATGATTGGAGAAATTAGCTGGACACATCACACTATCATTTTATCAAAATGCAAAGACGATCAACAACGTCGTTTTTACATTTTGGCAACTAAAAAATTCGGTTGGACATCACGTGTGTTAAGTCACCAAATAGAAAATCAGACTTTTGAAAAATACTTACTCAATCAAACTAATTTTGATGAAACACTTCCCGAAAAATATAAAGACCAAGCTGTTTTAGCAATAAAAGACCATTATAATTTTGACTTTTTAGAACTTGCTGACCAACACTCGGAGTTTGAGTTAGAAACGGCTTTAATCAATAATATACAAAAATTTTTACTTGAGTTGGGTAGTGATTTTGCTTTTATGGGGCATCAATTTAGGCTACCAATTGAAGGGGAAGATTATAAAATCGACCTTTTACTGTTTCATAGACGTTTACAATCTTTAATAGCCATTGATTTAAAAATTGGTATGTTTAAACCCGAGTATAAAGGTAAAATGGAGTTTTATTTAAACGTTTTAAATGATTCTGTAAAATTAACCAATGAAAATGATGCCATAGGTATTGTCATTTGTCGCGAAAAAAACAGGACAGTTGTTGAGTATTCTTTAAAAAATACAATACACCCAATTGGAGTTGCTACATATAGTTTGACATCAACTTTACCTGAAAATTTGAAACAGTTTTTGCCCGATGCTAAAAGAATTGCAGATAAAGTGGATGCTTTTTTCAAATTAGATGAAGATGCTACCCCCTCAGTATAATTCAGTTTAAAAACATTTTTATCAATGAAAATCATAAAATACACCCTTTTAGTAGCCACAATATTATTAGTTGGCTACAATTCAATAGAAATAAAACCCTTAGACCAAGTTAAAAAAGCGGGTCAAAAATTTGATGCGTCGGCTTATGCTCGCACTTATTTGAGTAAAACTTTGCCAACAGCTTATGGCAAAGCCACACCTATTTTAGATTTGATAAGCCTTTTAAATGCGGATAAAAACAAGGCTTTTAATGATTTATCTCACGCTGTTTCTATCGGGAACGTTCGACATTTTTTAGTGAAAGGCGAAGGTGTTGTTTCAAAAATCAATGAAGACGATATTGTTTTAATCGTAAAAGATAAGACGGTGCATATCGCAACCGAATTTATTTATGGCAGTTCAATCCGAGATGCAGCAGGGCTTTTTGATATAAAACAATTCACCAACAATGCTGATATGAATAACGTATCGGCTGAAATCAATAAAATTATCAGAACAGAAATAGTACCGCCTTTTAAACAAAAAGTGAAAGTAGGCGATACTGTTCAATTTATAGGTGCTTTAGAAATGAATCAAGAACACCCAACTTTAGATAATTTCGAAATTTTACCGATTGAGTTAAAATAGCCGAAATCCGAAATCCCATATCCGAAATGGACACCCCTCAGTATTTCACACATTTTTTTTCATAAAACAACTTTAAATGAAATTTTTTCACACCTTAATCTTCTTGCACGTCACCTTTTACTTATCAGCGCAAACAGATTCAACAGCGCAAGCATGGCAATTTCATGGCAATATTCAATTGAATAATAATGGTATTTCGCCTGTCCCTGCTTTTTCATTGGGTAAACCTTCTTTAATGTCGTCCTTATTCATAAAAAAAGGCGGATTTACATACAGTCCGGAATTCAACTACGGGGCAGATGGTAAGCCCTGGGTTGTCAATCAATGGTTTCGTTATCAATGGACACGGGGCAATTTGACTTATCGGACAGGCGTAAATTTCTCTTTATTTTTTGCACGTGAAAAGGTTTTAAAAGATAATAAAACCATAGAAATTGCCAAATTGAATCAATATACGGCTTTAGAAGGCGGATTGAGCTATAAATTATCGAATAAAAATAGCCTGAGTTTGACCTATTGGAACAGTTACGGATTGGATTATGGGGCGGTGAAAAGTGGGCATTTTGTGATGCTTTCGGCTGCTTTTACACAAATACCCTTATCAAACTCTTTGTTTTTACACCTGCGTCCAAATCTATTTTACCTGAATAATAAAATACCGTATGAGGGTTGGTTTGTGTCGGCTATCGTGAGTGTTTCACATAAAAAATACCCTATTTCGCTATTTACGCAAGGTGTTCAACCTATTTGGGTCAATCTTTCTGCTAATTCTAATTGGAATTATGGATTGAATTATACTTTTTAAATACTCAATTAAAAACCTCAAAGTAGGGCAGCAGCAACTCATTGAAATAGCGAAAGCACTGCTTTTAAATGCCAAAGTTATCATCATGGACGAACCGACTTCGGCGATTACAGGTGTTGAAGTTGAAGTACTTTTTGGTATAATTGGCGGTTTAAAAAAAGAGGGAAAAGCCATTGCTTACATATCGCATAAGCTCGATGAATTGTTTAAAATAGCGGATACTTACACCGTTTTGAGAGATGGTAAAATGATTGAATCAGGCGAAATTTCAACCGTTTCAAAAGATATGCTTGTCTCTAAAATGGTTGGGCGTGATTTGGTAATTTCTAAAAAAAGCACCCCCTCAGTATCGAATGAGATTTTACTACAAGTTGACAACTTAAACCTTTCGAAATTTAATCAAAACATCACTTTTTCCTTGAAAAAAGGTGAAATATTAGGCATTTTTGGCTTGATGGGTGCAGGACGGACGGAATTATTTGAAGCTATTTTTGGTTTAAGTACCCCCTCAGTATCAGGCGATATTTTAATAGAAAATAAGAAAATCACGATAAAATCGCCTTCCGATGCTGTAAAAGCAGGCTTGGCTTTGGTTTCAGAAGACCGTAAAAAAGATGGTATTATTCCCGAATTGAGTGTCAAAAAAAATATCAGTTTGACAACATTGTTGGGTTTATCTAAAAACGGCATTTTAAGTTCAAAAAATGAAAAACAACTCGCTGATAAGTATATAAATGACTTAAAAATCAAGACTTCTTCCGATGCTCAATTGATTAAAAACCTCAGTGGTGGCAATCAACAAAAAGCCATT
>JAYTMW010000736.1:0-2185 GCA_043728105.1 Saprospiraceae bacterium
TTGTCTTGCTTGTTAGAGTAACAAAATTGGTTGTCGGCAAATTCTTGTGTT
This sequence comes from Saprospiraceae bacterium, assembly GCA_043728105.1. GTDB lineage: Bacteria > Bacteroidota > Bacteroidia > Chitinophagales > Saprospiraceae > JAAFJT01. The sequence goes on from JAYTMW010000736.1 coordinate 52, forward strand.
TCCAAGTTTGAGCCTTCCCACTTTTCAAGTTTCGTTACTTGTCTGCCGAAAAAAATGTCGAACAAATAAGTGTTGCTGCAAAATGTTTCAAATGCTTTTTTCTCCGCTTCTTTCAGTCTGCCGGTCTTGAAAAGAATAATTGTCCACTCGAACAAAAAGTCTGGATAACCACTGTCGTCCGGAAAGTATTTATTGAACCAGCTGAAGTAACGAAGTCCACCTGTAAAGTCGCTAAGTTCTATGTAAAGTTGTGGTGGAATGTAACGTAGTCCCCGTCCATCGTGATACTGTCCGCCCCAATATTTTTTGTCAGCAGCAAGAGCCGCTTTAATTTTCATGATTTTATTTTTAATCCTGTCTTGTTGTTTCGGTGTCATTGTCCTGCGAAATGTTATTTGTTCTGTTAGGTGATTGTCTGTTCGATTAATTTTTTTCTAAAAGTCAGCGAAGGATTGTCCACCTGCACAAAGTTTGAAAAAAGTCGCAACGCTATAAATTTTGCACAAAGTCAAGTCGAAGTCGAGTAGTGGACAGTCCACCGTTGACTTTACAAACTGTCGGGTTGAGCGGTCGTCTAACATAGCCTATAAGGTTAAAGGTTTGCTGCTGGGCACGACGCTCGCTTCAATCGAAGATAGTGCTTTCTTTGACTGGCTGCAAGCCGGTGTTATGGCTTGTGCTACCTCAGCATAAAAATTAAACAGAAACTTTTGTTGCTCTTCTATCAGCTGGCTTTTTTGTCGAACGAGAAATCTTTGCTTTGCTTTTTCTTTTCCTAAAATATTCCGCTATCAAATTTTCTTCAGCTTTTGTCAGAGGAGATTGACTTCCAATAAACTCAATGTCAAGGTCTATTTTCTTTGTTTTCATTATTGTTAATTTTGAAAATATTTGTCAATCAAAATTTGAGCTGCTTTTGATTCTATAGCTAATACGCGGCCGCCAATATGAAATGCGCCTAATGTTTTTACATAGTGGTCTATTAACTGTGTCTTTGAAATAAAAGCAATATTACCTTGATGACCTCTTTGAAATGATACTTTACATGCAAAGGCAACTAAATTCCCTGCAATACCTGAATACATTTTTGATTTCCCTCTGTTGAATGGTGCATTCTCAACCAAATGCATATAAATGTGATCTGCTTTAATTTCTAAGCTAATTAACCCTTGAATGATAGTTGAGTTATTAACGATGTTTAATTTGTAAACTTCTTTAGCTGGATCATTAAATTCTGTCTTCCAATTAAATGTCCAACCCATAGATTTAGTAATGCCTTTTAAATCAGTCTTAGACAAAACAGATATCTCAGTTTGAAAGCTGTCACCGGTTACTACATTTTATATTGAATTTGTCAGCTTGTCAATGATGAAGTCTAGCCCCTTGGTTATTTTTACAAAGCTAATTTACAAAAATATGCCGTCATTTCAAAGTGAAAACTAGACTTACTGTAGCTCTTTAGCATAAGGCATAACGTTAAGTATTGCCGCAGCATTATTTTTTACCGAAATATAAAAATTAAAAGAGTCAAAAAATAATGTTGTGGTAATGCGGTGTTAGCGGGTGCGTTTTTTTAATTCCTGAATGTTCAAGCTTCGTGAAGAATGGTAAACACTTAAAATATCTATTTGTTCATTGTCGACTATAAAATAGATCAATCAGTAATTTCCAATAATCATTTCGCGGATTTCCGTCAAATTAATTTCAGGAACGATTCTTCCAATCATTGGATAATCTCTAACTTTTCTAGCAGACTCCCGGATTCTATCAATTGTAATTTTAGCATATTTAATAGAATCTTTTGAAATAAAATCTGAAATGCTTATTAAGTCTGCAATCGATTGATCAGTCCAATTCAGCTGAGCCATTTAGGAAGCTTTTCATCTATTTTCTCGTCAGGGGTGACTTGACCCCTTGAACTTTGTTGTAAACCCGTTTCGATTTTGTCAAGTAAAATAATTCGTTCAATGAATTCGTCAAGTGGAAAATTATCAGGAAGTAGTTTGATTGTTTCTATTACTTTATCTCTGTTCAACATGGAGCTTTAAATTTGATTCAAATATAAGGAATAATTTCTGTTCTGAGCTTTCTTACCATGCCCGATAACGTTAAGCATTGCCGCAGCATTATTTTT
>JAYTMW010000737.1:0-4733 GCA_043728105.1 Saprospiraceae bacterium
CAACGGCGGCTTTCTTACACGTGGGATTTTCACAATAATGTCGTCGCCAAACCTTTGCAATCTACTTCGGGTGGCGTGGGTTATGAATCATTGTTTAAGATGTAAAAGAGGGCCCCTCAGTATTTTGGGTATTTATACTGAAGTGAAAATAGTTTTCGGTTTTTATTTCTTGAGACCTTTAGTTGGAAGTCCGAAAAACACTTTCATTTTAGTATAACGTGCATTATTTAATAAAAAAAGACTTTCCTACATCAAGCAGGAAAGTCATTTTTATTTTATAGAAAACAGTATAAATTACTGTTTCACGAAACGCACTCTGTCGATTGCTTGACCATTGATGTCTGAAATAGAAAGGATATAAAAACCTTTCGCTAAGTCACTCACATCTATTTGCGAGCCACTCACTTTTTGCGTTTTTACGTTTCTTCCGTTTAAATCAAGAATAGTAACGACATCATCATTGGTCAAATCATTGCCAACCAAAGTCACTTTATCGGTCGTCGGATTTGGGAAAATACCTTTTAGTTTTCCTTTGCCCGCCACTGCCGTTACCACGGGCGAGTAATTGAATTGACCATCGAAATCCACTTGTTTCAAGCGATAATAGTTCAAAATACTGAGGGGCCTCTCATCCACGAAGCGGTAATCATTTTTTTGTTGGGTCGTACCACTGCCTTTCACCACACCTATTTTCGACCAATCTTTTCCATTGGCACTGCGCTCAATGTCGAAGTGACTGTTGCCTTTTTCCGAAGCGGTTTGCCAAGCGAGGTTGATGGTGCTGTTATTGGATTTGGCTGTGAAGGATGTTAGTTCGATTGGTAGGGCGATAGCGGCAGATACAAATGAAGCGTTAAAAGCCAATGGGTCACCTTGAACACCACCACCAGTTCCATTGTATGCTAAACATCCATTAGCGGGTAGGGTAACATTTCCAGGTACGGTAACATTTGAAAAATAACCATCACCACTCACCACAGCGGCAAAAGCTCTAACAGTACTTGCAGACGTGATTCCGATTGCGGCGAAAGGGATTTTTATTTCAAAACCAGATGTACCTGACCCTGCATTTGAAAAAGCAATATTAACGCCAGGGGCTGCAAATACGCCACTTCCATTTAAACCACCAAGCGACATTCCCGCAACACCAGGATTATCTAAATATCCTGCTACATTACCACCTACTCTTTTAGCTGCATCAACATAGCAATTAGCCCCACCTCCTGCATTCATTCTGAACATATAATCTACATTCATGTCTATTGAAAAATTCTTTTCGAATGGTCCTCCAAGCCCTGTGGCGGCTAAATTAGTCCCAGCAGCCACACCTGATAGTTGACTAAAATCTAACAAAATCATAATATTATCACCATTTGTTAGATTAAGTTTTCCAGCAACACCAATGTAAACGTTGGATGCATCCTTACCTACATATATAGCTGAAACATCTATATCGGGGCCAAAACAACTATTAGCATTTTGTTTTGAAGCGGCTAATGTGTAACCTGCCTCATTCATGTTGCCATTAATGGTAAATTGAGCAAAGCCCACAGTGGAAAAAGCGCATAGGAGTGCGCATAGTGCGTAAATCTTTTTCATACATTCTTAGTTTAATTTGTTAAATGAAATATGTTTAAATATTTAAGGCTGTAAAAAAACACATTTTTATAATAATTCCCAAAAAACTATTAATTTTTTATTTCAAAAAAAATTAATAGACAAAATTTTATGGAATCAGTAAAAAACCGTTTTATAGTTTGTACATTTGAGAAAGCTGAAATTTTTAAAATTACTATTCAATACTGAGGGGGTCGGTTGTACAAAATAAATTTTTGATAAGGTAACTTTAATTCAAAAGTTTCGTCCTAACTTCGCTCTTCGTTTTAAAAAGGTTCATGAAAAACCAAGATATAAAAGATAAAATATTCGAGGAGGAGTTCTTACCCTTTGCAGATGCCCTCACAAACTTTGCGTACTATCTGACACAAGATGATAGTGACGTGGAAGATTTGGTGCAGGATACTTTCATGAAAGCCTACCGAGCCGCCGAGAGTTACGAAATTGGAACTAATTCGAAGGCTTGGTTGTTTAGAATTATGAAAAACACGTTTATAAACGAATATAAACGTAGGCAAAGGCGAGGAAAGAAAATAGATTATGAAGAAATAATCACTTACCACGACGAAGAAGACTCACCTTTAACATCTTACACAGACTTACGGACAGAGCTTTTTGGTGGCATGATGGGCGACGAAATGATGATAGCCATTAATGAATTACCCATTGATTATCGAACCATAATGATACTGTGTTACGTAGAAGAGTTTCAGTATGAGGAATTAGCCGCCATTTTTGAAATTCCTATTGGCACGGTGCGTTCAAGATTGGCTCGTGCAAGGGCTTTGTTGAAAGACAAGCTCAAGAATTACGCCACGTCATTGGGCTACGGAAAAGAGGGTTTGGGCGATAAGGATGAAAGTGAATTGTAAAATTTTATTTCTTTATTATGAAATTTTAAAATCTATTATTACTTTTGATTTCCGCACAGATGAAAACCTTTCAAATTTTAGAGCTTTTATTGTTTAAAGCAATTAGTGTCAATATTTTATAAAGAGTGATTTCAGACAAAATTAACATATAAAACGGTTGAAACTTTAATTTTTTAACACGCTCGCAGGTGCTTGGAGCAGTACCTAAAAGCATAAAACAGCTAACCTAATGAGAGATCATCAACCAAGTTCAGATTTGTTTCAACGTGTCAATTTATTTCTTGACCGTGCGATGACGCAAGAAGATGAGGTAAGTTTCCAAAAGGAATTAACTCATAATCCAGCCATTTCTGATGCTTTAGTACAAGAACAGTCGTTCCGTGACCTCCTCAGAAACAGTGTGAACAGACGTAAAGCGTCACCAACACTGATTCAATCAATTAAAGACAATATTAGAAAAACACCTCACTAAGTTTTGCAACAATTTTGCTCCCATAACGAACATATTGCGCTTATAATTCAACCGACTTATCAATTTTTGACAATTTCAGACAGAACATAAAGGCTTATTCCACTTAGGAGTAAGCCTATTTTTATGCCACTAATATAAAGAATAAGTGCAATTCGTTATATTCGTAAATTCGTGGCTCAATTTCCTACTTTTACTTCACTCACCACGGGAAAATGATCTGAAAAACGAACATTAGGAATCTCAAAACTAAGGGGAGTGATTTTTTTACTCGTTAAAATATAGTCTATTTTTAAAGCAGGAATATTACCCGAATAAGTAGTGCCAAAGCCGCTGCCTTTCACTTTAAAAGCGTCCGTCAAATTTTCACTCATGACATTATAGGTGTACGAAACGGGAATATCATTAAAATCGCCGCAAACGATGACGGGATATGGGCTTGAAGCGATGTGTTTGGCGATTTTTTCGGCTTGGTTGGCTCTTTTTCGAGCATTTCTTCTGACCAATTTCAACATGGTCAGCACTTTTCCCCACGTTGCCTTTTTATCAAAATCGGCTTTTTCGGTTAAATAATCTGCAATGCCACTCACGCTGTTTGATTCTAAATGGACGGTATAAACCCGAATTATCTTAGTTTCGTTTATCTGAATGTCAGCGTAGTTACAACCATTGCCGCCGTTTGGGTTATCAAAAGGAATTATATTTTTTGAAATAACGGGGAATTTGCTGAAAATAACGACCGTATTTCCATCCATGCGTACTTTGTGAGGATATTTTTTGAGCGATTTGACGATATTTATGACACCCGCCAATCCAGCATCATTTTGGACAAACTCTTGAAAACAAAGTATATCACCGTCTTGTTTTTGGATAAAATCATTTAATTTTTTTGTCGTGTTATCATAACTCAGCGTTGAGCCAATGTTGAAACTGACAATTTTTAAGTTGGATTCTGCCGTATTTCCTTTGAGAAAATGAATCCCAAAAACGGACATCAAATAACCAAACCCCAATAAGATACACGCAGCAGAATACCACCAATAGCGCATACGGCTGGCGGCCCAAATAAAAATAAAAACCAAATTGAGTAGCAACAACCACGGATAGGCCAATCCCACAAAAGCCAAAAAAGACATGGTTTCAGGACTCACATAAGGCGTAATGTAAGCGAGTAATGTGAAGAAAATAACCCAAAGATTGACCTTGCGAATAAATTTTACCATAGTTCTCAAAAAGTAAAAGACCCTATTTTTGCAAAATAGAATCTTTTATAAAACGTTGATTTTGAATCATTTATGCGAAAATAAATGCCCTATTTTTTACTCACTTTAAAGAGAAATTCTTTTTCTTCCGTCGAGAGGCTTTCATAACCTTTTTGTTTTATTTTATCCAAAATAGTATCCAATTTTTCTTGATCACTTACCCCCTCAGTATTTGGACGACGACTGCCTTTGCTGCCCGTGTTTTGGCTCGTTTTTTCGGTTTTGGCATACGCTTTTTCATTGCGTTCTACTTTAAACGGATTCTTTTTTGATTTATTTCCTCGCTTAAATTTGTCAATCAAATCGGTTATAAAGTCAATTACCATTGAGATAGGGCGTACCAAATCCACATTATTACGAAGCTGCGAAGCGTAGAGCATACCAAAAGCGGCACCACCCAAATGCGCAAAATGTCCACCCGTATTGTCTTGATTGGCTATACCGATTAAATCGAGAAAAAATAGAACCAAAGCAATATATTTGAGCTTAATGGGGCCTATCAAAATCACATTA
>JAYTMW010000738.1:0-7277 GCA_043728105.1 Saprospiraceae bacterium
AATTAGCCCTTTTATTCAAAAAAATCCTAATCTGAAAAAATGGGATGTGACTATTTTAAATAAATTATATGGGTAAGTTATTTTTTACAAATTCCCTAACTCAATAATTAATAATCAGAAAAAAATGAACTACACTAAACATACATTACAGAAAATAGAGGAGCTTTTCGAAGAATTAAAATACGTGATTCGATACGAAAAAGGCAGTTTTCAATCAGGCTATTGCTTGGTTGAAAATAGGAATATTGCAGTGGTCAACAAGTTTTTTGAAACAGAATCACGCATCAATACCTTGATAGATATTTTGGATAGAATCGAGGTAAATACTGAGGGGTTGTCTGAAAAAGCCTTGAAAACTTTGAAAGAAGTGCGGAAGAAAAAATCAGAAAATGAAATGGAGGAAGTAGTACGTAGTTGAATAAAGATAAATGCTTGTTAGAAACTTCATAACTCATTGATTTTCAATTACTTGAATATTCGTTTTCCGTGTTTTTTATTCTATATTCACTTAGTTTTATAAATTATCTTTAACTTAAAAGCCTTGAAAACGTTTGTGGTTCAAGGCTTTTAAGCATATCTTTGTAGTAAATTAAGATTTTTATGTCAAAAAAGCATATTCGTTTCGATTGGGCAGCAAAAAAAATGTTGCGAGATAAAAAGAACTTCGACATTCTTGAGGGCTTTCTTTCCGAACTTTTGAAAGAAGACATAAGGATTGAAGGGCTTTTGGAAAGCGAGAGCAACCAAGAGGAAGAAGATGATAAATTTAATCGAGTTGATTTGTATGCCGAAAACTCAAAAGGTGAACATATCATTATTGAGATTCAAAATACGAGAGAGTTAGACTATCTCATGCGTATGCTTTTCGGTACGGCCAAAGCCATTACTGAGTATATGAACGTCGGAGAGCCTTATTCAGAAGTCAAGAAAGTAATTGCTGTGAGTATCATCTATTTTGGTTTAGGCAAAGGCGATGACTACATATATATTGGTCAAACATCTTTCAAAGGGCTTCATACCCATAAGGAACTCGAATTGACAAAAGCGCAGCAAGATGTCTTAAAAAAGCCAACTATAAAACAGGCTTTTCCTGAATATTATCTTATTCAAACTACAAGGTTTAATGATGTTGTGAATGAACCATTAGATGAATGGATTTATTTTTTCAAAAATAATGAAGTCTTAGATACTTTCAAAGCCAAAGGCATGTCTGCCGTTAAAGAAAAATTATCCGTTCAGAATCTTCCTGATGATGAAAAGAAAAGATATAACAAGTTTTTGGGTAATTTGAGTTGGGAAGCAAGTATAGCTCAAACTGCCAAAAAAGAGCAAGAAGATGCGATAAATGAAGCAATCGAAAAAGTAAGAGAAGAAGAAGCGAGAATAAGAGAAGAGGAAGCGAGAATAAGAGAAGAAGAAGCGAGAATGAGAGAAGAAGAAGCGAGAATAAGAGAAGAAGAAGCGAGAATAAGAGAAGAAAAAGCAAGTGTAAGTATTGAAAATGCAAGAATAAGCATTAAAAATGCAAAAGACAAAATATTAAATATTGCTATTAAATGTATCAAACGAGGAGATAGCAACCAAGAAATTATGGAGTTAATTGATTTGACAAATGAAGAGATAGAGCAATTAAGAAAAGATACCCCTTCTATTTAACTATTAAAAATCAGCAAAATACTGAGGGGCAATTGTTTAGTATTTTCAAATATCAATTTCTCGTTAGAAAAAAAATGCCTAAATCATTGATAATCAACGATTTAGGCATTTTTTTATGTGGCGGTAAAACCTTCCTTTGTAGGCAGACAGGTCTATCGCCAGCGGTTAAAACCGCTGCTACATTCTACGCAAAATTAGAAGAAATAAACTCCTGCAAATGACTGATAGTCTCTTTTTGCAAACTCACGGTTTCTTGAATTAAGTCTAAAATAGACAAAATACCGACTAATCGTCCTTGATCAAAAACAGGCAGATAGCGCACATGATGTTCCGAAATGAGCTTCATACATTGCTCTACTGTATCTCGTGGACTCACCCGAGGAAGATCTGTACTCATAATCTCTCCTACCGTTGTTTCAGACGAACTTTTGTCTTTCAAAATGACTTTACGGGCATAATCACGCTCGGTGAATAAACCTAAAAACACGCCACCTTCCATCACTAAAATAGAACCGATGTTGTTTTTTGCCATAATTTCAAGTGCGTCAATGACCGCAGTTGAAGATGGAACGGAAATAATTCCGTAATTTTTTGATTGCAAAATTTTGGCGACGTTGCTCATGTTGCTGCTGCTTTGGTTAAGTCTTTAGATAATAGTTTTTAATTCCATTGTGGTAAAGATATATATTCACTTTTTAAAAACCAAATATCATTTTACTTTTTTTTAGAAAAGTAAAATTTTAGTTTAGTCAAACCCGATAATATAGGGTTAAAAGGCTTAAATGTCAACGAATTACGAATTTTGATAATAGTAATATATTTAGTTATGCGTAATTCATTTTTACCTTTTTTAAGTTAAATGACATGTATTAAACTAAAAACTATGCGTCAATTGCTCTCCATTTTTAAGGCTAAAAAGTACACGTTCTAAAACTTTTACTATTTTTACCCTAACTAAACCAAAAAGTATTTACTATGAATTTTAGATCTCTTTTCAGACGAAAACCACTCAATCAAATACTCCAAGAAGGCAGCGACGGACATGCCGAAACAAGCATGAACAAAAATCTTGGTCTATGGGATTTGGTCTTCATGGGCGTGGCAGCGGTGATTGGCGCAGGCATTTTTTCAACCATGGGTGATGCCGCTTTCAAAGGTGGTCCCGCCATTGTTTATTTGTTCATAATCACGGCAGTAACGTGTGGATTCACGGCTTTATGTTACGCCGAGTTTGCGGCTCGTGTACCTGTTTCAGGCAGTGCCTACACGTATAGTTATGTCTCTTTTGGTGAAGTCATTGCTTGGATTATTGGTTGGGCTTTGATTTTGGAATACGCCATTGGTAATATATACGTAGCAACCTCTTGGGCTGAATATTTCGACAATTTACTGAGAGGCCTCGGTATTCATTTGCCTCGTTGGATGTCCACGGATTCAGCTACGGCACAACGCCTTTATAACGCTGCCATAGAAAATAAAGCGGTGGTGACCGATATGGCTTGGACAACTGCTCCCGAAGTTTTGGGTTATAAACTCATCGTTAATATACCTGCTTTTGTCATAGTGGTTTTGATTACGGCTTTGGCTTACGTGGGCATCAAAGAGAGCAAGCGAGCCGCCAATGCAATGGTGTATTTGAAGCTATTTGTCTTGTGTATCGTCATTGGCGTAGGCTTTTTTCATGTAAATGCGGCAAATTACACGCCTTTTATGCCCAATGGTTTCCATGGCGTGATGGCGAGTGTTTCGTCAATTTTCTTTGCGTACATCGGTTTTGATGCCATTTCGACGACCTCCGAAGAGTGTAAGGACCCACAAAGAGACATGCCCAAAGCGATGATTTATGCGCTTTTGATTTGTACTGTTCTCTACATTTTGGTAACACTGATTATCACGGGTATGGTTAATTATAAGTCACTACAAGGCGTGGCTGACCCATTGGCGTTCATTTTTGACCAAAACGGGATGGCTAAATTGGGCTTCTTCATTTCGGCTTGTGCGGTGGTGGCGGCGACTTCGGTTTTGTTGGTTTTTCAAGTCGGGCAACCCCGTATTTGGATGAGTATGAGCCGTGACGGATTGTTGCCAAAACGTTTTTCGCACATCCACCCGAAGTTCCAAACGCCTGATTTTTCGACCATCGTGACGGGTTTTTTAGTCGCCATTCCATCGCTGTTTTTGGATAGAGGTTTGGTCGTAGATTTGACGAGCATCGGGACACTTTTCGCCTTTGCTTTGGTGAGTGGCGGCGTGCTGATGCTACCGAAAGACAACAGCACAACCAAACGTTTTCGCTTGCCTTACATCAACGGTATGTTGATTGTGCCGATACTTTTCGCTGCATTCATTTGGATTTTTAGGGATAGGGTTTGGAACTCGTTTGCTAACATTTTAAATCAAGTTCATCAAGAATATTTATTCCTCATTTTCATCATTTTAGCTATTGGTATGACGGTCGCTACGTCCTTGAAAAAATGGTCAGCGATACCCGTTTTGGGTGTTCTTTTTTGCAGTTATTTGATGATAGAAATACCCGTAAAATCGTGGTTCGTTTTCTTCGGATGGATGGCTTTGGGACTATCTATTTATTTTGCTTATGGGGTTAAGAGGAGTCGGTTGGCGAAGATATAGGTTTCTAATTTAGAGGAACTATCTGTATTTTTTTCAAATCGCATATCATTATTTCTTAAAAATGCGTAATTTTACACAAAAATAAGGTAATGGAATTAAACTTTGAAGGTATTGACCGCAATCATATTGCCGTTTATAAAAAAGGAGAAGAACCAAGCGACGTGTTGTTTTGGCTTTCACGCCCACCATCAGAACGCATAAAAGCATTAGAACTCATTCGCTACGAATATAATTTTTGGAAATATGGTACTGAACAAGGATTTAAGAGAGTTTGTCGGATTGTTAAAAGAAAAAGGCGTTAAATACCTTGTTATTGGTGGTTATGCTGTTGCATATCATGGTTATCCACGATATACAAAAGACATAGATATCTGGGTTTGGCTCAACGAAGAAAACGCCCAGAAAGTTATTGAAACCATTAAAGCCTTTGGTATGGCTTCGATGAACATCCTTGTAGAAGACCTTTTGAATAAAAATAGTGTTATCCAATTAGGGATGCCTCCAAATAGAATTGATATTTTAACGGACTTAGAAACTCTTGATTTTGAAACATGTTATGCTCAAAAGGAAGTTTTGAATTTAGACGGTTTAGAGATTTCTTTCATAGATTTTGATAGTTTAGTACAATCGAAATTAGTTGCAGGTCGTCCACAAGATAAAGTTGATGCTAAAAAGTTGAAAGAGCGTAAAAGTAAAAAAAAGTAGATTATATTTAGGAGACATCAAATCATAAACCTCTATATCCTTCAGTATTTTCAGAAAAACACAAAAATACTGAGGGGGTCAAGTTTTAACCCTATTTTCCAACTATCCCCTACATTTTTTTTCCGCTCGTCCTATGTCTTCCACTACCAAGCAAAATTAGGCTGGCGAGGTTTTTCAAAACCGATGTCTCTTATGTTAGTCGTCTCCGACGAGTGCGACTATTTTTATTTGTAAGTAATTGATAATCACTGATTTATGGTGTAAAAAACGCTGAAATACTGAGGGGTGCTTGCTTTTCAAACATGAGTTTATTAAAAGTCGTCGGAGACGACCAACATAATAGACATCGGTTTTGGAAAACCTCGCCAGCACGTTTGCTTGGGTTTGGGAAGAGGGTTGGCGAGCGGGGACACGTTTACGAGCAGCCCGTTCTTTGGTTTAGATTTGGTGTGGTGTTTTGGGGAGACTCGGCGCAAGCGGGTAAATAAATCTATAAATTTGAATCTATGTATTTTTTATTATTGATAGAAACAAGTATGAATGTAAAAGACGTAAATTTTCTTTACGATAGTATAGAGAAGCCTCTCAAGCAGAAGTTATCTGAAAAACATTTTAATCTAAAGGAATATTGGTTTAACTTTCGCATTTTATCAAAAAAGTTTCAAGATTTTTATCCTAATGAGTTTAAGATTAATCATAAATCAAAGCGATTTATATACACATACGAAATAGATGCAAAACGTTTTAATCGATTATCAGAAGATGATGGATTAAAGCTCATATGTGCGCAAATTAAGATAGCCTTAGATAAATATGAGGAAATTAAACCAAAATCATATGTACAGGATGATTTTAGAGAAGATGTATTGAGTGTTATACAAGAATGGCTTTAATACCCCCGCTTGTGCTGTGTGTGTCTAAGGTATTAACAAACCTTAAATCAAAGAACGAATGCCGCTCGTAAGTCGGTCTGCGACCGCTTATGTGGTATTCTGTAAGTCTGTGACTTCAAAAAACGTAACTACTTGGTAACCCGCTTGTCGAGGGTCTGTCTTAGAATAACCACAAATCGCACATCAAAGAACGGATGTCGCTCGTACGGTGTCTGTGACGCCTTACGGAATATTAGGTAAGTCTTAGACTTCAAAAAGTGTAATTACTTGGTAATCAAAAATTAGCAACAGAAAGTCACTTTAGTATCAAAAATACTGAGGGGGTAAACTTTTATCCTATTTTCCAACAATTCCCTAAGTTTTTCACCAATTTTCCAACAATCCAACCTTGAAAATGAGACTTCATTCGTGACTTATTCAACAAAAAAAGTCTAAAATACGCATGTAAAGTTGTTATTTTGCGACTAAAATAGTGCATTCAACTACATTTTCTAACCAAAGTATTATGAGAAATGAATAATAACAAAACAGACGACTACACATGGCAAGCAACAGCCGAAAGCAAAGGCAAGGCCAAATCACTTCGTTTATTCGCCTTGCTCGCTTGGGCAGTGGCTATTGGCTTAGAAATATGGGCCATCATTCAACTAAAAAATCCACCTGTAAGTATGCCGTGGCTCATTGGCTTAATCGTGGCTATCATGGGTTTTGCCATTTTGGGTTCGGTGTTATGGAAAAAATCGAACCGATTAGACCCCGCCTCTGAAAAGGATAAAACACGATTTTTTATTCAGAATCAGTTGGGGGTGATTATCAGTATCATTGCTTTTTTGCCGCTCGTGATTCTTATTTTCACCAATAAAGATTTGAATGGTAAACAAAAAGGTATTATCGGCTCGGTGGCGGTCGTTGCTATGTTGATTGCAAGCATCGTGGGCATAGATTTTAACCCTGCATCCATTGAGCAATACACAAAACAAACGCAAGAAGTAGAAGGTCTGATGGGGACAAATAAGGTATTTTGGACGGCATCGGGTCAAAGTTATCACCTTTTTGAGGATTGCTCTTACATCAATTCCGACAGAACAAAAGAAATTTTTAACGGTACGGTGGCAAAAGCAAGAGAATTGAAGAACATCACGGATATTTGCGACCGTTGTAAACATAGAGTTGAGAAGGAGAAAGCCTTAAAGCAAACTTTGGATAAAACTTTAGAACAAAAATAAAAGTGCCAATATAAAACAGAGCGATTCTTTCTTTCAATAGATAGAATCGCTTTTTTTGTGTGAAATACTGAGGGGGTAAATTCCTCAACATTGTATCAAGATTTTACTTAGTTTTGCCCCAAAATAGCCCAATACAAATCATGATTCAGATAGTAGAATGTCCACG
>JAYTMW010000739.1:0-2491 GCA_043728105.1 Saprospiraceae bacterium
AATTAGCCCTTTTATTCAAAAAAATCCTAATCTGAAAAAATGGGATGTGACTATTTTAAATAAATTATATGGGTAAGTTATTTTTTACAAATTCCCTAAAAGGATTGATTTAATTTTTGAATAGAAAAATTGAAAATTTTTCTATTCAAAAATTAAATCAATCCGAAAAGACAACTTTCAAGCACGCCTTTTATGCGCAGCATAAAACAGTGTGTGTAAAGTGCCAAAGTAGAACTAATCACTCAACAATAAATGGGCAAATAAAAACTAAAAACTGTCTCTCCGTTTTGACTCTCAACAAAGATTTCTGATTGGTGCAAATCAACAATTTTTTTGACGATAGCCAAGCCCAAACCCGTGCTGTTATCAGAGCTTGAGACCTTGAAATAACGGTCAAAAAGCTGTGGTAATACTGAGGGGTCTATTGTTTTCCCGAGGTTATAAACTTTTATAAACAATTGATTATCAACTCTTTGTAAAATTAAATCAATTTTCCCATCGGCTTCAAGGTTATATTTTATGGCGTTGTCCAAAAGATTTTGCAACACTCTATCAACGAGTTTAATGTCCGCCACAACCCAAGGCGTTTGCTCCGATAAATTGCTTGAAATAGCAATACCTTTTTGTTTGCAAATCACTTCATATTTGGCAATAACGTCCTGCAAAAGTTCAGCAATCGGGAACGCCTCAGCATTCACATTGACTTGATTGGCTTCTAATTTAGAGAGTTCAAAAAGATCGTCAATTAGTTTTTTCAAACGCTCTGATTCCTTCATCGCAATGGTCAAATAACGCTCACGCTCTGGCATTGTGATGTCTTTTCTTCTTAAAAAAAGTGTCTCAATGTAGCCTGAAAGACTCGTCAGGGGCGTGCGGAGATCATGGGAAATATTGGCAATCATTTCCTTTCGCAGTTTATCCACGGACGATAATTTTTCATAACTTTTTTCTAATTCTTGGCTTATTTTCAAGTTGATATCGTAAGCATCTTCCAATTTTTTTTTCAATCGAGCTTCTCTAAAAATCATACGTCTCAGAAGGTAAATCAAGAGCCAAACAACAGGTAAAATGATTAACAAAGCTATCGCTAAATTGCGCCAAGCGGCCTCTCGGGCACGAGCCATAAATACATCAAATTTTTCATCCACCATTACAATGCCAACCGTTTCACCTTTTGCGTCTCGAATGGGCGCAAAGGCAGAAATCCACATCCCAAAACGGTCAGAATACATTG
Source organism: Saprospiraceae bacterium (assembly GCA_043728105.1). GTDB lineage: Bacteria > Bacteroidota > Bacteroidia > Chitinophagales > Saprospiraceae > JAAFJT01. The sequence continues at coordinate 1,235 of JAYTMW010000739.1, forward strand.
GAATGACAGACCCCTCAGTATATTTGGCTTTCAACACGGGGTGAAAAGAATCATAAACATGGCGATAATAAGGCGAATCGGAGGAAGTGGCAATGAACTCAAAAACCTTTTGGGTGGTGTCAAAAATCATGGTATAGGCAGGGCTTTTGAGCATATTCGCTTCAAAATTTCGTCTTAAAGCATAGTGTAATTTGTAGTAATTGGTGTCCTGTGTGTTGTAAAGAATGGCATCTTTTGTGGTATATTTTTCCGTGATTTTTCGGTGCAAATCAGCATCAATTTGCAATGCCAAAGAATTGGCGATGCCCTCTAAACGAAACAATGCACTCTCCTCGGCTTGGTTGCATTGACGATAATATTGCCATAGCGTGAAATATAAACAAACCACCGCATAGCCGATTAAGACGACCCAAAAAATACGACTGCTTGGATTTTTTAAGGGTTTTAAGAGTTGAAAGTTCATTTTTAGATCAGAATAAATGGAATTGACGAAAGAATAAATGGAATACCCTTAAAAATTGTTTTTGAAACTCAAAAATGCGTGAAAAGTATCAAAAAAGTATCACGAAAAGGGAGATTTGAATTATAGCCCTTCACTAATAGCTGTCGTCGCCTCCTCCAAATCCAAAAAAGAGCCATCTTCCACTGCCTTATTTTTATTTCTATTAAAAAAATAAAGAAGAAAAATGGACAACGAACCGATGACAATGCTGTAAAAAATTTGAACCGTAAAAAACATAATGTTCGCAAAAGAAAACGCATCGTCTCCGTTCACGCCGTGAATCACTAAAGCCGCTGTTGCCAAAAAATGATACGTCCCCATGCCCCCTGGCGAAGGGATAACGATGCCAAAAGTGCCAAACACAAAGACCGTCAAAGCGGCTATGGCGGGTAGGTGTTCCGTGGGTGCGAAGGCATAAAAACAGAGGTAGGTCATCATGTAATACATCACCCAAATATTGACGGAATGGAAAATGAAAAGCGGCAGATTATCAATTTTTTTAATCGTTTTTAACCCCTCAGTAAATTTCTCTACGATATGCCGTATTTTATCCACAAACGGGATAGCCATTATTTTTTTTCTGAAAACATATATTAAAACAAGTGAAAGTAGTCCAAAACCTATTACACCCAAAAATATAGGATTTTGCAAAAGACGAAATGAACCATCCCCTTTGCCAATATTTTTATCTAAAAAATTCCAAAGAACATCATATTCAATTAAAAAACTAAAAGCCACTACGATGAGAAGCGTAG
>JAYTMW010000740.1:0-16632 GCA_043728105.1 Saprospiraceae bacterium
CTTTTGCCCCCTTATGGCATCTATGCAGTTTGGGTTTGGTTTGAAGGAAAAAAATATGAAGGTATGATGTATCGGGGCAATCGTCCCGTTCTGAAAGAGTTTGATAATGTCACGATTGAAGTTAATATTTTAGATTTCAATCAAAATATTTATGGTAAAAAGCTAAAAGTTGATTTGGTCAAACGCATCCGAGAAGACAGAAATTTTGACAGTCTGGAAGACCTCGTAGTGCAGTTAGCGGATGACGAACGCACGACCCGAGATTTGCTTTTGATGCTTGAAAATCAAACATTTCCAAGAGTTGCCATAGTCGTATTGAATTACAATACCCCTCAGTATTTGAAGTTATTTTTGCCACCATTATGCCATACACAATATGGAAATTACGAAATTTTCATAGCCGATAATGGCTCAACGGATGATAGTATTAAAACCATTCAAGAGATAAATCTGGATGGACTGCCCGCTTCGTTAGGGCATGATAAAATAAAAATAATTGACTTAAAAAAGAATTACGGCTTTGCGGAAGGCTACAATCAGGCCTTAAAACACCCGCTATTGGCTCCTCGTTCTTTAAATGCTGACAAAGGATTTGATTACTATGTTTTGCTAAACTCAGATTGTCGGGTTTCGCCTAATTGGTTGCAGTCTATCATAGAAAGCATGGAAAAAGATAAAACCATAGCGGCAGCGCAACCTAAAATTCTATCTTATAGTAAAAAAAGAAGATTTGAATACGCAGGCGCATCGGGTGGTTGGATGGATGCTTTGGGCTATCCTTTTAGTCGAGGTCGGGTTTTTGAAATGGTTGAAAAAGACCGCCGACAATATGAAAATGAAGCGGAAATTTTTTGGGCAACAGGTGCTGCTATGTTCGTAAAAGCCAATCTTTATCACCGTTTTGAAGGGTTTGATGCCGCACATTGGGCACACATGGAAGAGATTGACTTGTGTTGGCGATTTAAAAGGGCAGGTTATCGAGTGATTGTGCAGCCTAAATCGGTCGTTAGGCATGTAGGCGGCGGCACAATGGACTATATGAATCCAAGAAAGTCGTATTTAAATTTTCGTAATAGTTTAATGACAATTCTTAAAAACGAACCTAAAAGCAAGCTGTTTTGGCTCTTACCATTGAGACTAATTTTAGACGGTTTGGCTGGCATCATGTATCTCATAAAGGGACAATTTAAACATATAAAAGCCATTTTAGAAGCCCATTTTTTCGTTTATGGACACCTTTCAGAAATAAGGAAAAAACGTGCCTTTTACAATCAAATAGTCGAAAAAGAGCGTATTGGTGTTTCAAATACGGTAGGAATACTGAGGGGTAGCATCATTTGGGAATATTACATAAGAGGTCATAAAACGTTCACGTCTATTGTGTCAGGGAATGTAAATAAAGTTGGTGAAGATGAGGTTGGTGAAGAAGAAGATTAGTTAATAAAAAGTTATGAATGATGCAAGTTATTTTCTGTAAGTCATTGATAATCAATTATTTACATTTAATTTTATAAGAAAAAGAAATAGTCCATTCTAATTTTTTGATTAAACGTTTTGCGCTTCAAATACCACTTGTTACATTTACTAAAAATATACATTTTTTATTTATTTAAACTACATTAGTTGGTGAGATTTATGAATCAGAATCATCGCCCGAACAATTCAGTATTCGATATTAATGAGAAACAAATTCACCGCAGCACTCTATTTTTGCTTACCTTTTTTATTCATAAATTGCGAAAGTAAAAATCAACCCACCAATAATAATTCACAAAATCTAAATTTATCAAAACATCTGCCCGACCCTACTGTAAAACGGTATGTTGGTCTGTTGTCTATGGGTTCAAAAGGTGTATCGTTTCGTTCCTGTGCGAGCAAGGACAGCGTGCAATGGATGATCATAGACTCGACGGGAGAATTAGGAAAAATGTATAAAAATGTTTATGCGTATGGCTATGACAATCAAACAGTTATGGCATTTTTATATGGTTCTCTAAAAGGCAAAAACATGGATGGCTATGACAATACCATTCAAGTGACAAAGATAGACCACCTTGACGCAAAGGATTGGGATGGCTATTGTTTGGGCTTTGAATTTGTCATTTTTGGCAGCGATCCTTTTTGGGCAGTCGAGATTTCGCCAAAGGAAAATTACATTGATTTTAATGATGAACCCAACCAGAAATTTCATCATTTTAAGTATACAAAACCTGTTGTTGTGAACGACATTCGCACCTACGAAACGGTGAGTTTTGATGGTGAGGAGACACTCAAAATTGTGATAAAACCAGAAGATTGTAGTGATAAAGCGAACCCAAAACCGTATCCGTTTAAGGCGGAAGTGATTTTGAATGGGAAGGTTTATAATGGTTGTGCGCAGTGGTAAAAAGGGGTATTGCGTATTGCGTATTGCGTATTGCGTCAGGTGTATTGCGTATTGAGTAAGGAGGCCCCTCAGTATTTTTGGTAATTTGAGTTATTTTAGTAGATTTGCGTTAAATTAAAGGTAAAAAAACGTGGAAAATAAAGAAGCAAAATACATAGATACCGTAGAAATCAAAGGTTTATTTGGTCGCTATGATGTGGATTGGACACTGAATCCCGATGTGAATATTCTTGTGGGCGAGAATGGGACGGGGAAGAGTACGATTTTGAAGATTATATATCAATTGTTTACCAGAGAAATAGAATTAAATAATAAATTAAACAGTATCATAGATTCTTCTACAATTACAGTAAAAGAAAATATAAAAAATTCAAAAAACACTTTTAACGGAATAGTTAATTACGAAAAAGAAAATCGTAATGTAGTAAAAGATGGTATCACACAGTATGGGAAATTTAATCCTTGTGAAGTTAATATAAAATTTATTTCAACTTTTGATAATTTACTCAAGATTACGGATATTGATAGAAAGTTCAACCCTAATTTGAATACAGAATTAGATTTTTTGTTAGAAGAGTCCATAATTAACTATAAAGATTATCAATTGAATCTTTCTAAAAAAATCATTAATCTAAATCAAAAAGTAAATGTTGTCTTCAAAAAAAGAAAACTATTCATAGAGACCGTAAATAGGTTGTTCACTCCGACAGATAAGAAATTGGATGAAAATGATAATGGTATTTTATTTATAAGTGAAGGTTATAAAATTACAACAACGCAACTTTCATCAGGTGAAAAACAATTATTAGTAATTCTATTAACTGTATTATGCCAAGATGAAAAACCTTCTATTTTATTAATGGATGAACCTGAGTTATCACTACATTTTTCTTGGCAATATGAATTAGTTAAAATAATAAGGGAATTAAACCCTAATTGCCAATTAATTATTGCTACACATTCATCGAGTATTTTTGCAAAGGGTTGGATGGATAAGTTCTTTTTTATTGAAGGTGAAAATGGAGAAGGCATTCGTCATAAAATAGCACAAACTGTATGAACAAACAATTTTATGAGAATGTAGCTTTAAATGTTAAATTAGATACACAACTTTCACTTTTACGTAAAAATTTAAAAGGTTTTGCTGTACGAATAGAAAGTGAAAAAGATGAATCATTTTGGCGACCATTAATTGAATCTATACTGCCTGATAAAACGCTTGTTTTCTATACATTTTTTAGTGAAGCAAGCAATACAAAAGGAAAAACAGACATAAAAAAGTACATGGATTTTGCTGATAAAAATCTAATATTTTGCATTGATGCAGACTACGATTATCTCTTAGAAAACACAGATTATATAGGTAAACCCTTCGTTTTTCATACGTATGTATATACGATAGAAAATATTTTCAGCTATTCAGAAGGACTTAAAGAAACGCTTGAAAAAGCCATAAATACTGAGGGGGTACCATTTGATTTTGAAGATTTTTTCAAAGAATATTTTAATATCATTTACGACTTATTAAGTTATTCCTTGTATTCAGAAAAAATAAAAGATGGTAAATTAACGAGGGATAATTGTGGAAAAATGGTAGGCTTTTTAAAGCTCAATAATATTGAAAATGATTTAATTGAATTGAAAATTAAATTAGAAAAAGAAGCTGAAATATTTAAAAGGCAATATGGAAATTTAGCTGATTTTAATTCATTTTTAATGCGATTAAATGAATTAGGATTAACCAAAAACAATGCTTATTTATTCGTTAGAGGACATGATTTATTTGATAATGTCACGATGAAATTAATGAAGTTTTTAGGCTATAATCAATTACAAATTGAGTTCGATAAATTAAGAAAATCGGAAAATGTACATGAAATATCAACTCGTAATAAATTACTAAAAACCAAGCATTTTGAACGACATTTGCTTCAAAATCAATCATTTCAAAGCAATTCTTTTTACAAAAATATAGTATCAGATATTCAAAAAGCATTTAATTAATCAGTTATGTTAGACAGTCTCCACATACAAAATTATCGCCTTTTCAAAGATTTGAAAATAGAGAAACTGGGTCAAGTGAACTTGATTGCAGGGAAAAATAATACGGGGAAAACGGCTTTGTTGGAGGCGATTAGGATTTATCAGAATAATTTTAATTCTGATATTATTCTGAATGTACTTTCACTTAGAGAAACTATAAATTTTTCAAAAATATTCGAATTGCTAACAAATTTATTTAACGAAATAGAACATCCAATTTTTATCAACAATAAAGGTTTGAGCGTAAGAAAGAAAGAAAATAGTAATGCTGTAAATATTTTTCGTCCAACTAAAGATGGCAGAAGAACAGTCACAATGGAAACAGAAAGTATAGATTTCGCAAACTTGTCACCACACGATGAGACAGTCTTTATACCGTTTAACCATAATGAAAATTTAAAATTACAAACAGATTTTTGGGAGAAAATTGAGTTTGATAATGATAAAGTGAGTAAAGTAGCTGAATTTTTAAATATTATCTCTTCTAAAAAAATACGTAAAGTTTCACTTAATAGTGGCATTCCAAGAATTCAATTTGAAAATGGTGAAATTGAAAAATTGACAATGTGGGGGGATGGCGCAACACGACTGTTAACCATAGCTTTAGCTTTAGTAAATGCAAAGGATAAAACACTATTTATAGATGAATTCGAAGTGGGCTTACACCACAGCTTACAAAAACAACTATGGGAAATAATATTCAAATACGCCAAAGAATGGAACATCCAAGTTTTTGTTACAACGCATAGTCTCGATACGATTGAAAATTTCTATTATATTGCTCTACGAGAAGAAAATATTGGTTTGGGTAAATATTTAGTATTGAATAAACATAATGACAATGTTAAAGTAATAGACTATGATTTTTCAGATATAAAATTAGCATTAGAAACCAACCTTGAAATTCGTTAATCAATGGCTCAAAAATTAATTGTAGAAGGTGATAATGACATACATGTAATTACACGTTTCTGCCTTCAAAAAGGTGTTAAAAATATTGTCGGTTATGAAAATGAGACGGAATATAAACTTCAATTCGTCTATAATGCGGGAGGCAAAGGAAAAGCTAAAAAAGGTCTAAGAATAATCTTGGAACAAGAAGATAAAGAACTGAAAAATATTGGAATTGTATTAGATGCTGATTTTCAAACTGAAAATCCTTGTTTAGATACTTGGTTATCTTTACGAAATATTCTTTCGGAATATGGCTATGCAAATCTTCCTAATATTCCACAAATAGGTGGTACTATAATAAATCAAGAAAATAAACCCAAAATAGGTATTTGGATAATGCCCAATAACTTAAACGGTGGTTATTTAGAACACTTTTACGAGCATCTTTTAATAGAAAACGACGAACTTTGGATTGAAGCCAGTCATAAAATAGAGTCTCTGATTGCGGAAAATAGAAATAGATTTTCTCTGGTTGCAAAGCAAAAAGCCAAAGTTCATACTTGGTTATCGTGGCAACAAAAACCTGAATTGGCAATGGGCTTATCTATCAAAGAATATGAAGTTTATTTTGATTTGAATAAAGAAATAAGTCAAAGTTTTTTTGATTGGTTTATCAACACTTTTGATGTAAAATTACGTGATTAATGAAACAATACCACAATTTATTACAACATATTTTAGACCACGGCACGCTAAAATCCGACCGCACAGGCACTGGCACAATCAGTTGTTTTGGCTATCAAATGCGCTTTGATTTGAGCGAAGGTTTTCCGTTGGTGACCACTAAAAAGTTGCATCTAAAATCCATTATTTATGAATTATTATGGTTCTTAAATGGCGATACAAATGTTAAATTTTTAAACGAAAATGGGGTCAAAATTTGGGACGAATGGGCGAATACTGAAGGGGAGTTGGGCCCTGTTTATGGCAAGCAATGGCGGAGTTTTGAAGGCGCAAACGGCGAAATGGTTGACCAAATAACGTGGGTGGTGAACGAAATAAAACGCAATCCTGATTCACGGCGGTTGGTGGTGACGGCTTGGCATCCCGTGGATTTGCCAAAGATGGCTTTGTCGCCTTGTCATTGCTTGTTTCAGTTTTATGTGGCGGACGGAAAATTGAGTTGCCAACTCTATCAACGCTCGGCGGATACTTTTTTGGGTGTGCCTTTTAACATTGCCTCGTATGCGTTGCTTACGATGATGATTGCGCAGGTGTGTGATTTGGGCTACGGCGATTTTGTGCATACATTCGGAGACGTGCATCTTTACAATAACCACATCGAGCAAACGCAATTGCAATTGTCGAGAGAACCTCGCCCGTTGCCGACCATGAAAATTAATCCAGACGTGAAAGATATTTTTTCTTTTAAATATGAAGATTTTACATTGGAAAATTACAATCCATACCCACATATAAAAGCCGAAGTTTCTGTTTAACTTTGCGCTTTGAAAAGGATTTGAAAACATGTATAATTGAAGATTTTTTTGTAACACATAGGCACATAGAACACATAGTTTTATATATAAGCCCTTAATAATCAACACTTTATAGTACTTCTATGTGTCCTATGTGCCTATGTGTTGTAAAAAATGACCTATTCCTTTTTCTTTATGAATGATATTACCAAACAACTTGAATTTGAGTATTTTTACGAAAACTTACTATGAAATATTTTAAAATCGCCTCACTTTGTTTACTTATTTCAGCTTGTAAATCTGAAAAAGAAAAGCAACTTGTTGGAAAATGGGAAGCGGCAAAACTCGTCGAATGTGAAGCCAATGTGGCTTTTCAAAACGAACTTGTCAATATTGAATTTAAATCGAATGGAAAATATGTCTTTAATTCGACCTTGAATGTGCATGAAGAAGGAGATTTTCACCTCGAAGATGACTATCTTTTAATGCTTGATAAAATCAAAATGGAGAGTACCGAAAAAGTGGTTCTAATCAAAACTATAACGGCTGATACTTTGGTTTTAGAAATGAATTACAAAGGTAAAGAACAGTTTTTGACGTTGAAAAAAACAAATCAAGAACCCGTTTTAGTACAAAATAATGCTTCAAAAGACACGTCAAAAACGCCAAAATTGCCTTCTGATGTAAAAAATACTGAGGGGCCTACCGTGGCAGCAATACCCGTATCTATGCCTACTCCTGCCAATGCGATTGACAACACAGAGGTAAAAAAAGCGGTTGAAGTTAAACCTTCGGTTGAAATAAAAAAAGAGGAAGTAGTATCCGAAGCCGAAGCCTATCGTCGAAGAGAAGCAAAACGCCGTGAAGAAATTGCAGATAAAGAACGTGACGAAAAAGACAAACATGCCGCATATTTGGAGCGTGAAGCCGTCCGTAAAAAAGAAGAGCTTGCCAGAAAACGCAAAGCTCTTGAAGCCGAAAGAGATCGTGAAAGGGAACAACGGGAAGGCTATTTGAAGCGTGAAGCACAACGCAAAAAGGAAGCTGCTGCAAGGAAACGAGGGTAGTTGTTTTTTAGAGTTGTCAACTTTTAAAAAGTTGACAACTCTTTACGTTAGTCCCTACTTTTTGCCTTGAAACTCCACGTAATTTTTACGATTGACACCACTTCGCCCGTCTCTTGCACGCCCGTTGATACCATCGTCAAAACCTGCGCTTCGCCCGTTTGTATGGCTTTCTCGACCGCTTCAAAAACGGCGTTTCCGTCCTCACAAGTAAATGTGGTTTTTGTATTTGCTTTTTTCAAAAACTCAGCTTCCATAACCGTCACCAACATTGAAACTCTACCACGCCCTGCAATTGCCAACGTCGCCAATGCTCCCGTTGAAAACTCCGCCGCCGCACATTGTGCTGCAAAGTAAATGGACTGAAACGGATTTTGAGAACGCCACCCGTAAGGCAATGTTACTTCCCCTTTTTCAGGCGTAATGCGTTTCACCGCCATACCCATAAACCACGCCGATGGCAATTTCATCAAAAGCCAAAACCAAAGTTTTAAAGGTGAATTAAACTCCGCCAAACGCTTTTTTTGCGTCTCATTGAGCGAAAATACTGAGGGGCCTTCTTTTGTAATAACTGACATAATTTATAGTTTTTTATTGACATTAAATGTTTGACAAAAATTTTTCAAAGTTTACCAAACGTGAATTTTGCTGTTTGGAAATATAAAAGTAATTTTTTTATAATAAAAGAAGATAAAGTTACAAGATAAAAAGAATATCGTTATACATTTGCGGCTCATAGAATCGCCTTTGCGACAAAGGTAATTTAAGTTACAAAATTTTCATTCTGTTTGTTATGAATTTACACGAATATCAAGGAAAGGCGTTATTAAAAAGTTTTGGCGTTAAAATCCAAGAAGGCATCGTATGCGATACGCCTGACCAAGTTTTTGAAGCGGCTAATCGCTTACGCACAGAGCGCAACAGCGAAGGTTGTGTGGTGAAAGCTCAAATCCATGCTGGTGGACGTGGCAAAGGTGGTGGTGTGAAGTTTGCGCCTACACCCGAAAAGGCTCGTGAAAAAGCGACCGATATTTTAGGCATGATGCTCATAACGCCTCAAACATCAGCAGAAGGTAAACTGGTCAGTAAAGTTTTGGTAACGGAAGATGTTTATTACCCAGGCGCAAATGAGCCTAAGGAATTGTACATTTCTGTTTTGATGGATAGAGCAAAAAAATGTAATGTCATAATCTATTCGACGGAAGGTGGCATGGACATAGAGAAAGTAGCAGAGGAAACACCCCATTTAGTGCATAAAGAATGGATTGACCCGACTTTGGGTTTGTTGCCTTTCCAAAACAATAAAATAAGTTTCAATTTGGGCTTGAGTGGCAACGCTTTCAAAGAAATGAATCAGTTTATTAGTTCTCTCTACACGGCGTTTGTTCAAAGTGATGCTTCGCTGTTTGAAATAAACCCTTGTTTACGCACGTCCGATGATAAAATTATTGCGGTTGATGCGAAAGTTTCGATTGATGACAATGCCTTATATCGTCACCCAGATTTGGAAGCTCAGCGAGATAAATCAGAAGAAGATCCGACTGAAGTTGAGGCCACAGATGCAGATTTAAATTATGTTAAATTAGACGGTAACGTAGGCTGCATGGTCAACGGAGCTGGCTTAGCGATGGCTACAATGGATATGATTCAGTTGGCAGGTGGCGCACCCGCTAATTTTCTTGACGTAGGTGGTACCGCAAATGCTGAACGGGTAGAAAAAGCGTTTAATATCATTTTGAAAGACCCAAATGTAAAAGCTATTTTGGTTAATATTTTCGGTGGCATTGTGCGTTGCGATAGAGTTGCGCAAGGTATTATTGATGCGTCACACAGCATAGGCAATATTCCAGTGCCAATTATCGTTAGATTACAAGGTACGAACGCTGACATTGCAAAAAAGATGATTGATGAAAGCGGATTGAAAGTTTTTTCAGCCATTGAATTGAAAGAAGCGGCACAATTGGTAAAACAAGTATTGAGTCTATAATTTTTTTTTGAAAAAAAGATTGTGAATTTAAACAAAAGGTTTATATTTGTGTTATTAATGAATCATAGGAAATTTTGTCATACTCGACATATAGATATTGTACTCATGGTATAATTTTTTTGGGGTTAACAAATGTTGATTGGTCTGCGATTTTCATGTCGCAGACTTTTTTTTTGCTTAAAATTAAACACAAAATCTAACTGAAAACCGCTCGGTTTTCCAATCCGTCAGATGCGATTTATTTAATCTAAATTATTAATAATCAACAATTTATACATGTAATTAACTATGAAAATAAGTGTCATCAACACGGGTTATTTCAAACTTGACGGCGGGGCTATGTTTGGTGTTGTGCCAAAAAGCATTTGGGAGAAACTAAATCCACCTGATGAAAAAAACCTTTGTACTTGGGCTATGCGCTGTCTTTTGATTGAAACCAATGATAAAAAAATATTGATAGACACAGGCATAGGAAACAAGCAGAATGAGCGTTTTAGAAGTCATTTTGAGCCGCATGGTGAAAGTAACTTGAAAATAGTTTTATCAGAAAAAGGCGTAAAATTAGAAGACATTACGGATGTTTTTCTAACCCATTTGCATTTCGATCATTGCGGTGGTGCTGTAACCCAAAATACTGAGGGGGGACTAATCCCTACTTTTCCCAACGCTATTTATTGGTCAAATCAAACACATTTCAATTGGGCCATGAACCCAAATGAAAGAGAAGCCGCTTCATTTTTGAAAGAAAATTTTCTAACACTATATCAACAAGGTGTATTGAAATTCGTTAAAGAAGAGAATGATATTGAGGTTTTCGAAAATATACATATTCATTTTACTTTCGGGCACACCGAATCTATGATGATGTTGCGCATAAAGCATGATGAAAAAACTTTAATATATTGCGCTGATACTTTGCCCTCTCAATGGCACATAAATATGCCTTATATTATGGCGTATGACATCAGACCAATGGAGTCACTCAAAGAAAAAAAGTGGCTACTTGAAAATGCGGTTGAAAACGGTTGGTATCTTTTTTTTGAACATGACCCAACTGCCGAATGTGCAACCGTAAAAAAAGATGAGCGCAATCGTATTGTTTTAGATAAAATTTATACCATCAATAGTCAATTCGACTAATTAAAATGAGGTTTATCCAAAAAGTGACATTCAATACTCCTTAATTAAGTTAATTATACATAGCTTTACGTTTATGTTTAAGTGCAAAATAAACCAAATCAACTAAAACCAATTTTATATCATTTTTTACAGTAACGTACGATTTTCATGAAGTTTCAAGGCAAACACCTACACAATCTTTTTTTGCTATTTTTTATGGCATTGTTTTCTCAAAATTGTAGTACACCTGAGGTTGTTCGAGTGACTCCTAAATCTGTTTCTTTTGATAAAAATGCCATTTCCAATGAGAAAAAAATGGACTCTGACCGTTGGCAACAACGGGCGGAATACACAATGAATGTTGATTTTGATCATACCAAACATCAATATACGGGAAAGCAAAAATTAGTTTATTACAATAACTCACCTGACGCTCTTGATAAAATTTTTTTCCATATCTACATGAATGCCTTTCAACCGGGCAGTTCTATGGATGAACGCAGTCGCACAATCGTTGACCCCGACCCTCGTGTAGGAGATCGAATTTCTAAACTAAAGCCAAACGAAATTGGCTATTTGAAAGTAAAAAATTTGAGGCTTAATGGTGTTCCATGTCAAATTGAACACAACGGTACTATTCTCGAAGTCAAATTGCCGAATAAAATAGACCCCCTCAGTAAAGTGGTGTTTGAATGTGAATTTGAAGGACAAGTAAGCCTTCAAGTAAGAAGAAACGGTCGGATGAGTCGTGAAGGCGTTGATTATTCTATGGCTCAATGGTATCCCAAAATGTGTGAATATGACTATCAAGGTTGGCATGCCAATCCTTATGTTGGTAGAGAGTTTTATGGCGTTTGGGGAGATTTTGATGTAACCATTAATATTGACCAGAAGTTTACTTTGGGCGGAACAGGCGTGTTGCAAAATCCTCAAGACATAGGAAAAGGTTATAATGGTACTTCGACTATTATGAAACCCGTTGATGGCAAGTTGGCTTGGCATTTTAAGGCTGAAAATGTGCATGATTTTATGTGGGGTGCCGATCCTGAATATAAGCACACGACTCTGAAAGCGGACGATGGCACTTTAATGCACTTTTTTTATATTCCGAGTGAAAAAACTGAATCTTGGGAACGCCTTCCTCCTATTATGGCTAAAGGTTTTGGCTTTATCAGCAAAACGTATGGAAAATATCCTTACAGTGACTTTTCGTTTGTTCAAGGCGGTGACGGCGGTATGGAGTATGCGATGTCAACGCTTATAACAGGCGAAAGACCCTTGCCAAGTTTGGCTGGAGTAGCTGTTCACGAGCTTTTACATTCATGGTATCAAGGGGTTTTGGGTACGAATGAATCACTTTATTCTTGGATGGATGAAGGATTTACTTCTTTTGCATCTAATTACACCATGAATAATTTGAAAGAATTGGGCTTGATTCCGAATCAAAAACCCGAACCAGATCCTATAAAAGATGATGTTGAAGGCTATTGTCGTTTTGCATTGAGTGGTCAAGAAGAACCCCTCAGCACCCATTCCGATCACTTTATCACCAATACCGCTTTTGGCATTGGTTCTTATGTAAAAGGTGCTACTTTTTTGCAACAAATCAAATACATTGAGGGCACTACAACTTTTGACAAAGGCATGTTAGAATATTTTAATCAATGGAAATTCAAACATCCCAACGTCAATGATTTTATAAGAGTCCACGAAAAGCTATCGGGTTTGGAGTTGGATTGGTTCAAAGAATCTTTTGTTAACACGACCAATAAAATTGATTATGGCGTAGGAGATGTGATAGAAATTGGAAAAAAGACTAAAATTACACTAAAAAAAGTGGGTATTATGCCAATGCCAATTGATTTAGTCATCACTTTAGCCAACGGATCTAAAGAGACTTATTACATCCCTTTAGACATAATGAGAGGCGAAAAACCCAACGAAGACAGCAAACAGAAACGGTTTGTTTTGACTGATTGGCAATGGACTAATTTATCTTATGATTTGGAAATTGAAACACCAAAAGATAAGATTTTGAAAGTAGAAATAGATCCAACTTACAGAATGGCTGATGTGGATAGAACAAACAATATTTGGAATAAGTAAAAATCAGAACTTAGCTCATTGATAATCAATTATTTATGATTTTTAATTTGTTAAATCCTTTCTAATTTTTATTTAATAACATAAAAACGCATTTTAAGAATTTCAAACTTAGCGCAAGTTTTAAACTTCCGTTAAGTTTGAAATAAATATTTTTTCCATATAAACTATAAAACTACCAATTTTACCCTTATCTCTCAGCAACTATTCCACCCTACGTTGCGTTCTCGTTGTTTACAAACTACTATGAAATTAAGATATTCCACACGATGAAAAATTACCAACTCGTTAGTAAAAAATTTGCTGTTAGTATTCTGTTCTTTACTTTATTGCTGCATTACACTTTCGCTCAGCTCAAAATTATTACAGATATACCTAAATACAATTTCCCCATCAGTCAAGATATGTATCTGAAGATAAACGCCGTGAACGGTGGTGAGGGTGTATTCTCATTTTTTTCAGACCCAAGAACATCTGATAAAGTCTTGAAAAAAGGAACAATGTCGCTTTTCACCAAGCGAGATACCGTTATTTTTTATCAACAAAAAGAGCCATCCGTTGTGTTTTTTAGAGCGCAAGTGGCTGGCTTATCTGAAACAAAAGTCTTAGCTTTTGACCCCCTCAGTATTCAGCCCTCGGCAGAAGAACCTACCGACTTCGATGCTTTTTGGAACAAACAAAAAGAAGCTTTGAAAACAATTCCACTCAATCCCGTTTTAAAGCCTTTCTCAGATTTGGCAGACGGCTCTAAACAATTCATTTTACAATTGGATGGTATTGACGGTCGCAAAGTTTATGGATATTTATCCATACCCAAAGGCTCTGGAAAATTTCCAGCTGTACTTTCGTTGCCCGCCTTTGGCGATGGCACATTTCCTTCCGATGGCTTGGTAAATGGTGATTTCACCAACAAAGCAAACGCTATCAGCCTTGTAATAAACGTACACAATGCTCCTCCGAATGAAATTGACCCTAATGCTTATAAACCAGATGTATTTTCAGATGCCAATAAAATTTACGCTCGCTATATGATTTTGGCAGGTTTGAGAGCGATAGACTATTTGACTTCACGACCCGATTTTAATGGAAGTTTGGGTGTTTGTGGTTTAAGCCAAGGCGGTGGTTTATCAATCATGTTGGCAGGTTTAGACAATCGTGTGTCAGCGTTGATGGTTGATAATCCCGCATTTTGCAATCATCATGCGTGGCGTGTAGGAAAGCCTTCTGGCTTTCCACAATATTTAAAAAACGCTACAGCTCAAGGATTAGACACATCAGCTGTCAATAAGGCGGTTAAATATTACGATGCCGCTTATTTTTTAAGACGTTATAAAAATCCTGCTATGGTCTTGACGGGCTATCTCGATGATGTAACGCCCGCAGAATCTGTATTCTCGGCAGCAAGTCAACATCGAGGTCAATTGACGATTTGCCACTTGTTAAAAATGGGGCATAATTATCCGTGGATGGAGTATTGGGAAGGGCGTAATGCCTTTTTTGCTCAACATCTTAAAGGTTTTACCAACTTCGGAACCTTCAAAAGAACTTATTCAGTGTCAAATACTGAGGGGGTCACTTCTGAAATCGGTAAACCCGTTGCTTTATCAACCACTATCACAATTAATGGAGTCGTTGACGATGCTATTAAAGTAAAATGGTCCAAAATTGATGGCCCGGGCGAAGTGCGCTTTGAAAATCCAACTGAAAAAACCACTAATGCAACCTTCTCTCGATCAGGTACATACAATATACGTGTACAAGCGGATGATAACTACTTAGTGAACGAGGAAGATGCGAAGTATTTTACAACAGCCAATCATTTCATCGTAAAGGTCAACGAGAATCAATCCAATCCACAAACGCAAGCCGCTGAAGCTGAAAAAATAACCATTTATCCTAACCCCTCAGTATATAACGTTACTGTACGTTGGGATTTAGACAATGTCGCAGAATTAGAAGTTTTTGACACAATGGGAAAATTGATATATTCAGAAAATGTTTCAACTAAAAAACAAAAAACAACATTGGATACTGAAACATGGTTATCAGGTTTATACATCATTCAACTCACTACGGAGAAAAATCGGAATTACACTAAAAAGTATTTTAAATCAAGCGAATAATTTTTTAATGCTTTATTGGCACTTGATTCTCCAAAATCTAAGAAACCGTTTTAAAACCTATTTTGAGTTTATTCCTGTTTCATTCCTAATTTAAATTTTCTCTCTCTATGGAAGTTTGCATGACATACTTTCACCCACCATTTTATGTCAGTTTTTTTTCAAAAATAAGATACCATCATAAAATTAATGTCAATGTTGATTTTGACTTAACATTCGCATGACAATAAAATAACACTTGTGCGCCTTTAACCAAATTTAATTCGTAATATTCACTATTTTACTATAAAAATAGAATAAAAATTAAAAATAATGCACTGTATCCAAACATTCATAAAACAGCCCGTGGATTTTACATTATAATATTCTTACTCAGAGAGCATTTTTGAAACAAGATTTTAAGTTTAAAACAAATACAAGTCATATCCCTCGAATTTAGGTTATTTTAAAATTTAATTTGGAATTGACCACAACTTGATAGTATCTTTGCAACATAAATAATAAATAAAGCACTCAAACAGAATAAAATAAAAACTAACACTCTTAAAATACGATTACTTAATATCACCTGATTGTTTAATAAATTTAATTTTTTTAGATCATGAAAACCCGATTATTTTTAGTGGTAGCTTTAATCGCTACCTTATTCAGCCAAACAACTTTCGCAAACACAAATGAGCGTAACTTTGATTTAGGCGGTACAACCGTTAAAATCTCTTCGGTTGAAAAATCAGTTATTGTAAATCTTGGTAGCGTCCAGAAAGAAGAAATTTCAATCGCTATTGAAGATGCTTTTGGCAACACATTGGTTACAGAAAATGTAAAAAACAATGATAATTTCGTTAAAAAATACAATGTGTCGAAATTAGAAGCTGGTCAATATTCTATCACAATCACTAAAAAAACATTGAGAACGGTTCAACCTTTTACTGTTTCAAATGAAGGTGTTAGCATGTCTGATGTTGAGAAAAAAGAAAAATTTATCCCTGTTTTGGTTCAAAATGGTAATAAATTGGACGTGAATGTTTTATTAGGTAACTATAACAACATCACTATCAAAATCGTTGACAACGAAGGTCGTAGCTCTTTTGAAGAAAGAAACTATGTAGTTTTGACACTTCACAAACGCTTTGACTTATCGAAATTACCAGCAGGTGCTTATGTTGCAGAAGTAACAGCTGGCGATGAAACATTTTACTACTCGATTGTGAAGTAATTTAGTTTAAGATAAAATTTTGAGGAAAGCCTATCAGATGTTTCTGGTAGGCTTTTTTGTTTCTAAGTGCAAGGACAAAATTAAACACATACGAGGCACATAGGACACATAGTTTCAAGAAATAATTTTTATAACTCATTGAAAATCAAATAATTATACATCAATCTATGTGTTCTATATGCCTATGTGTTTAGTATCAAATAATTTTGTCTTGACACTTAT
>JAYTMW010000741.1:0-3680 GCA_043728105.1 Saprospiraceae bacterium
GAATGATTAATTTTTTTCAATTTTTCGCCCTCCATCTGAAGATGGAGGCAATTGAGACCTTGAATTAACAATCCGAAAACCACTTTCACTTTAGTATAACACAAAAAAGTCAAAAATACTGAGGGGGTCATCTTTGAATCTTTTTTATCAGTAAACCGTAAATCATATAAAATTTTTCTAACTTAAAATAAATTAAAATGGATAATCAACCTTTAGATTATGGTGTCCAACAAGATGTAAATGAAAACCCATTTGAAAATCTTGAAGCGACAACAACAGGCAGGCGGTTTGCAAATCTTATTATTGATACAATTTGTTACTATATTGTTATCTTAATTTTGTTTGTAATTGTATTATTACCAATGGTCTTAAAAAGTCCAGAAAGCATGAGTGAAGATTCCCCAATGTTTACTTTCATGTCTTACGTTATTGCGTTCGGAGCTATCATTGGCTACTATTGGTTTTTTGAATATGTCTGCAAAGGTCGTACAATCGGAAAGTTTATCACTGGCACTCGAGCCATTATGCTTGGGGGAGACCGACTCACGAGTAAAGCCGCCTTTCTTCGTTCCGTTTCTCGTTTAGTCCCGTTTGAGCCTTTCAGTTATTTAGGGAGCAACAGCGGATGGCACGATCAATGGACATATAGCTATGTCGTGAATGAAAAAGATTACCAAGATGCTTTATCAAAAACGGAATTTAAAGGTACTATTTGATTGGGTGTAGTTCCCATTTGATTGGTAACTATTTATTTGATAATGAATCACTCATAAAAGTGTAACGTGCAAACTTTACACTTTTTTTTAACCCTAAAAGGCTAATTAACACATATTGTAGTCTTAAATCAAGCAATTTTATTAAAAAATAACTATGTTTGAAGCCTTGTTTTCAAAAAATACTGAGGGGGTCTCCCCTTCCTCCCAAGTAATAATTCCACCGCACAATTTGAAGCGAATTGCCATTTTTCAAGCTAATTGAATAAAATATGTTAACACGAATAAGGCTCATTCTATTAGTTAAGCTTCCCATTTTTGATTTTAAAATAAATATCATGTCTGCAAAAACTTTCACTATTTTAGGTTTATTTTTGTTCATTCAATTAGGAATAAGCCAAACGCTTACTCGAAATCCTTATTTACAAAAAGGGGCGGCAACCCAAATGACCATTCGCTGGCAAACTGATGTGCCTTGTGTAGGCAAAGTTAATTATGGTATTTCTCAAAGTAATTTAAATCTAAATATCTCAGAGTCTAACCCGACTACTAACCATATCATTACGTTGACGGGTTTGATTGCCGAAACACGTTATTTCTATAACATTGCTACAAATTCAACCATTTTCCAAGGCGATGCTGACAATTTTTTTTATACCTTCCCTGTTGAAGGATCCTCAAAAAAGCACCGATTTTGGGTTATTTCTGATGAAGGCACGGGCGACTATAATCAGAAAAAAGTCCGTGACGTGTTTGGGCAATATTTGATAGACAACAAGATTCCTTACATCAATGGTTGGCTGACGCTTGGAGACAATGTTTATAATACAGGGACAGAATTGGAGTTTCAAAATAATTTTTTTAATATCTATAAAGACATTAAAATTATGAAACAATCGCCTCTCTTCCCAGCTTTGGGCAATCACGATTATGCCAACGATGCTACCTTGCAAGACAGCCATGAAATACCTTATAAAAATCTTTTTTCTATACCTGAACAAGGGCAATCAGGAGGCATAGCGTCGGGTCGTTGGGAATATTATTCTTATGTGGTTGGCAATGCTCTTTTCATTGCTTGCGACTCGCATGGAGAGGAAAACGATAAGCGTTTTTGGCTCGATGAAGCACAAAGAAAGTGGCTTATTAGTAATTTGGAGTGGGCTAAAACGAATACCAACATTAAATGGACGGTACTTTATTGGCATCATCCGCCTTACTCGCAAGGATCTCATAACTCCGATTCTGAGACAGATTTGATTAATATTCGCCAAAATTTGATTCCATTTGTAGATAAATATAAGGTAGATCTCGTGTTATGTGGTCATTCCCACGTCTATGAGCGTTCCCGACTTATGCGAGGACATACTGGCAATTCATTGAGTTTTAACCCCTCATTGCATCTTGCCAACAACGCCGCAAATGGCTCGTCAAGTGCCTTGTATGATGGTTCAACACAATCGTGTCCTTTCATCAAAAATAGTGATGCAGTTCAGAATGAAGGGGCAGTTTATGTGGTGGCAGGAACGGCGGCATCATCTTATGGGCAGTCGCCAAATTGGCCTCACCTTGCCATGAAATCTTACACGCCTTTTGGTGAGTTTTCACCTTACAATAATACTGAAAAAGGGTCTCTTTTACTTGAAATTGAAGACAATCGGTTGGATTGTAAATGGATAAAAGACAATGGAAAAGTGGGTGATCAATTCACAATTATGAAAGATGTTAATAAGAAAAGTGTTAAATTAACAACAGCGGGTAATCCCATCACGCTCTCTGCGTCGTGGGTTGGCACTTATTTATGGGGTAATAATTCAACCAATCGAACCAATACAGTGTCTCCAATTGTTCAAACAAATTTTTATGTGGCTGATGCTAACAATTGCTTTAAAGATACATTTGAAATACAGATAGGAACTGTTTTGGCAACCGAGCTAAATCTTTTTTCAGGCAAAAATACTGAGGAGGGTAACCATTTACTCAATTGGGTTACTCAAAACGAGGATAAAACCGAAGGTTACGAAATTCAGCAAAATGTGGACAATGATTTTAATTTTCAGACAATCGGTTTTCAGAAAGCCAACAATGCTCGTGGTACGCAAGTTTATAGTTTTCAAAACTACCAACAACCTTACATTCCTATCTTTTATTATCGTTTAAAAATTATTGACAAGAGTGGAAAAACCCAGTATTCACAAATAATTTCCCTCGTAAATAATAAGAAAAATCATTTTCAAATCTATCCAAATCCAACAGATGGGCCCATTCGAATTGATTTTGATGAACAATTTGATTTTAACGACCCCTCAGTAAAAATTCAAATTTTTGATACCTTGAATAGAAAAATGAAGGAAGTTTCTGTCAAAAATACTCAGGTGGATGTTTATGATTTACCCGTAGGTATTTATTTTCTTAAAGTAAAAAATCATACTGTTCGGTTTTTTAAGAAGTAGATTGTACCTCATTGTCGCCTAAACGTTCGTCGCACCTGCCGCATTTTGTGTTTTTCTATCAAAATCAACTCATTTTGATTCATTTTTTCAACCAATAATTTATCAGCCGTGAAAAGAATCCCTTTGTAAATTCTGATGGTATCTTGGCTGATGGCAAGGCTGCCTTCTATCACTCTATCCATGCCGACTTTGAAGACGACCGAACGTTTGAAATTATAGTAATTATTTATTGATAATGATTCCGACAAATCATAGGTATCATAGAGGGTCCAAACGAGAGGTGGGATTTTTACCAAATTAGAGTCATATTGTTGACTCAATTCGAGTTTTACCAATGAGAAATTACCAACCAAAAGGCTTTGATTGAGTGATTGGGCATTAGTGGCGGTAAAAATTGTAAGGAAGCTCGTTGTGTAAATTAATTGTTTTAACATCGTGAAATAGTTGAAGTGAAAATTATCCTACAAATTTCGGTCATTAAAGATAGTAAATGATATACCCTTTTTCAAGTTTTTTT
>JAYTMW010000742.1:0-5409 GCA_043728105.1 Saprospiraceae bacterium
AAGTATGTTCTGAATAACAGAGTCTTTGCCGAAGAAATACCCCGCAATGGCGATGATAAGCATCAACAATCCCGGTATGCTAAAAATGGCATAATAGGCGATGACCGCACTTTCACGGAACGGATCTTTACGCCACCATTCGTTGAAAGTAATTTTAAAAAGTTTGCCTAAGTCTTTGATTTTGAATTCTTTATGATGTTTAGATAATCTGTTTGCCATTTGATTTTGAAGATAGATAAATAAGATTTTTTACAGGTATTAAAAGATTTTAAGGATTTAAGGATTATTGATATGAAGAGATTGAAAAAAAATTCTTAAATCCTTAAATCCGTGTAAAATCTAAGTGCTTATCTTTAATTTTTCGCTCAAATACTGAGGGGGTCATTGTCTTTCAAATTCAAAACAAAATCTTCAATCGCTTTATTGAACATTTTTGGTTGTTCCAAATTGGATAAATGACCCGCTTTTTCAATGATATTCAGAACCGAATGCGCAATTTCAGTGTGCATTGATTCTGATTGAGCAAGAGGTGTTACCATATCTTGTCTGCCACAAATAATGAGTGAGGGAATAAATAAATCTTTTAAAAGCGTACACATTTCAGCTCTTTCAGCTAAGGCAGATAACCCACTTGTTACGGTTTCAGAAGGTGTATTGAGCATGATTTTTCTCGTCATTTCAACCATTTCTTTTTTTGAATCTAAAGAATGTGGCGTAAATACATTTTTGATAAATCCGTCTGCAAACATTTTTAAACCATTGGCTTCAATGTGTAAAATTGTTTCAGACCGTTTTTCCCGCACCATTTCCGAATCGGGGATACATTGCGTATCGGCTAAGATTATGGCTTCAAATCTATCGGGATAACGTTGCACGGCATTGAGTAAAATATAGCCACCCATTGAAAAGCCACAAACAATGGCTTTTTCTATTTCCATAGCATCCATGAATCGTACTAAATCATCGGCAAATAAGGTAATACTCGCCTTCTCTTTTCCTGCCAACGATGCCCCAAAACCTCGAATATCATAAGCAATCACCCGATGTGTTTTTTGAAAAAACGCCATTTGTGGCTCCCACGTTGATTTGTTGAATGGAAAACCATGAATGAAAATCATAGGCATTTCACCCACCCCAAAATCATCAAAACACAAGGTTGTTCCGTTGACATTAATTTGTATGTCGCTTGCTTTTACGTTTACTGTTTCCATATTTTTAGAATGATTTTTAGAATGATTTTTAGAATGATTTTTTAATGAAAAAAATATAAGTAAGTAAAGAACATGTAGGATATTTTTTTTAACACATAGGCACATAGGACACACAGAATCATGTATAATCATTTGACTTTCAAGTAGTTATGAAAAATAACTTAAAAATCTATGTGTCCTATGTGCCTCGTGTGTTTAAAAAAAAATCACCTATATATTCTTTGTTTTTACTAAGATTATGCGTCCTTTATATTCCTATTCAAAGGATTAAACAAGAGCGAAAGCGATTGCCGATGCGTGAAATATTTATAAATCCAATTGATAAAAACAATGAGTTTATTTTTAAAACCAATGAGCAAAAAAAGGTGTAAAGTCATCCAAATAAGCCACGCAAAAAAACCTTGAAAACTCCATTGAGGTTTGGCCAAATCAACAACCGCTTTGTTTCTGCCCACGGTCGCCATACTGCCTTTGTTGACATAAACGAATGGTTTAATGTCTTTTTGTTGTGCCATAAGTTTGAAATTATGGGCTATATTCAAAGCTTGGTCAATGGCAACACTTGCCAATTGTGGAAATCCTTTTGGATGTGCTTCCGTTTCAATAAAAGCAATGTCACCGACAGCATACACATTGTCAAGAGATAGAACTCGATTGTAAATATCCGTTTTGATTTGGTTCGATTTTGTTACCAAGTTTGGGTTAATACCCGTTGGCATGTTGCCCTTCACACCCGCTGCCCAAATCACCAAAGTTGATTCAATTTCAGTGCCGTCTTGCAGGTGAATCCGTTTGCCGTCATAGTCTTTTACGATTGTGTTTACCCGCACCGTCACGCCCATTTGCTCTAAATATTCTTTAGATTTTAAAGAAGAAGCGGCACTCATATTGGCTAATAATTTGGGGCTACCTTCCAAAAGATACACGTGCATTTTGGTAAAATCCAATTCGGGATATTCAGCGGGTAAAGAATCTCTTTTCATTTCTGCCAAAGCCCCACTCAATTCCACACCCGTTGGGCCACCACCGACAATCACAACCGACAAGAGTTTTTCACTTTTCGCCAATTTAGAGGAAACAGCATCTTCAAAATGTTGCAGTAAGGAATTGCGAATTTGCAAAGCCTCCCACGTTGATTTCATCGGAAAAGTTTGCGCTTCAAGGGTTTTGTTGCCAAAATAATTGGTAGTTGCACCCGTGGCTATCACCAAATAATCGTAGTCAAAATTGCCGCAAGTGGTTTCTAAGGTGTTGTTTTGCGTGTCAATGTTTATGACCGTAGCCAAACGAATACTCACGTTTTTACTTTTTTTAAACATATAGCGCAACGGAAACGAGATGTTGCTCGCATCCAAACTTGCCATAGCCACTTGATAAAACAAGGGTTGAAACTGATGATAATTATTTTTGTCAATCAACGTAACACAATAATTTGGATCATTATTGAGTGTTCGTGCCAATTTTAACCCCGCAAAACCTGCACCTATGATGACAATTTGTTTTTTATGATTCATCCTAAATTATAATGAGTAATGGGTAATGAGTAATGAGCAATGGACTTAAAATATTGATAACCAATGATTTATGGTAATTGAAAAATCTCTATTTAGTTAATTTGAGCTACTTAACTTTATTTTGAACAGTGCATTTTTAGGATATTTTTGTCTTTTTTTACTAAAATACATTTTTAGGATATTTTCTACAAAAGCCTTGAAAAGCCTGTCAACTTTATACAAAATGGCTCTTTCATTTGCCCTTAAAATTGATTCAATGACGAAAAAAATAAGCGAACCCTGTTCTTTTTTTTCCGCCAAAAATTGAGCGAACAATTCATCCTCTTGTTCACATAAATCTTCAATAATAGTGTACTTACAGGCTACGGTACAATCGCAACAAGCTGTACCACAATTTTGAATTTTTGGATGACTCATATTTTTGGTTTTTAAAATTGAAAGTTTGATTGCTATTATTTTACCTTTTTTTAGTCAAAATACTGAGGGGCCCTTTTTAAGTTTTCTTTCACGCCAATTCATTTGCCCGAGTAGCATCCAATAATTCTTTGACAAAAGCCGCCGCTAATTTATCGGTAGCCGCTTTATCCGTTGGTTGCCCAATTGCATCATACGTTTCATGCACTTTTGATACGTGAAACATATTGGTAACTGTCCAAGCCCCTATTTTCCACAACACAAATTGCACGGCAACTAAGGCTTGTGTGCCACCAAAAACGCCCGCCGACACCGTGACAATTGAAATAGGTTTGCCATGCCATTCATCGTATAAAACGTCAATCGCATTTTTCAAACTTGCGGGCATACTACCGTTGTACTCAGGTGTCACGATGATGATGCCTTCGGCAGCTCTTACTTTTCTTGAAAAATCGACCAATTGCGGCAACGGCTCTTTTTGGTACTTTAAAGTATTATCGAAAAGCGGAAAATCATAAGCCTTCAAATCGAGTATTTCCACGGTTGCTAATTCGTGTTCGGTCAAATAATTTTTGAAATATAAAGCCACTCGGTGACTATTCCGATCGGGTCGGATGCTGGATGAAATAATTGAAATGTTAGGCATATTTGCTTGTTTTTTGCTTAAAATTTGTTAAAAAATACTCAAAATACTGAGGGGGCCTCTTTCCTATTTTTGATAAATTTTATCAATCTCTTTAGATAGTTTTCGGTCTTTTTCCGTCACACTATCATTGGCATCATGCGTAAAAAGAGCAATTTCTACCTTGTTGTAAACATTGCTCCAGTTGGGATGATGATTCATTTTTTCAGCCGCAAAAGCGACTCGTGTCATAAAAGCAAAAGCTTCTACAAAATCAGCAAATTGAAAACTGCGTTTCAATTGATTGTTTTCTTCTTTCCACATAATTTTCTTATTTTTAGTATCAATTAAAAAAACATATTCAAATTGATTTTTTTTAACACATAGGCACATAGGACACATAGTTTTTAGAAATTATTGTCATAAAGAATTGAAAATCAAACAATTATATATTAATCTGTGTGCCCTATGTGCCTCGTATGTGTTAAAAAATATTTGGTTTATTTTGACTTTAATAATTCCAATAACTCATGCGCAACCGCTTCGGATGATGCGGGATTTTGTCCTGTTATCAACAAACCATCCTTGACCACATAAGATGCCCAATCGGCCTTTTTTGAATACAATCCGCCCTTCTTTTTCAATTCATCTTCGAGTAAAAAAGGGACAATATCGGTAAGTTTAACGGCCGCTTCTTCAGTATTTGTAAAGCCTGTAACACGTTTACCTTTTACCAAAAAATCACCGTTTTCATCTTTCACATTCAACAATACTGAGGGGGCATGACAAACAGAAGCAACGGGCTTCTTGCTTTTCCAAAATGATTCAATCAACTTAATGGAAGCCGCATCGTTCGTCAAATCCCACATTGGCCCATGACCACCTGGATAGAAAACAGCATCAAAATCATCCGCTGATATGTCCGATAGTTTTTGAGTGTTTGCCAATATCTTTTGTAAAGCTGTGTCCGCTTTAAAGCGAATGGTAGCGGGCGTTTGACTACTCGGCTCGTCACTTTTGGGGTCAATGGGTGGTTGCCCCCCTTTTGGAGACGCTATTGTGATGTCCGCACCTGCCTCTTTTAAAGCATAATAAGGTGCAGCAAATTCCTCAATCCAAAAGCCTGTTTTGTTGCCTGTGTTACCCAACTCACTGTGCGAAGTGAGTACAATTAGAATTTTCATAGCTATTAATTTCATTTAAAAAATTTATGATGCTGTCACTTCAAAACCGTATTGTTAAAACCTGTCTTTTAGAAACAGCCTTAGATAATTATTTAAAAAAAGGTTCTGAATGTTAAAAACAGAACCTTTTTGTACGTTTTAGGCGTTAAACAAAAAATAATATACCCAACTTAGTAACGAGTAAAAAATAACATGGTCTAATTGAAGTTTTTTTTAAAACACATAGACACATAGGCACATAGGACACATAGAACAATATATATTTGCTTGATTTTCAATTAGTTATAAAAAATATTTCTGAAATCTATGTGTCCTATGTGCCTATGTGTTTCAAAAAAAATGACCTATTTATTATTTACTTGTTACTTAGTCATTCTATTTCCTTTACTCTGCGTTAAATCCTTTTTAAATAATCCATTATTTCTCAAAAAATTTGTCTTGATTAAAGAAAATATAAAGACCAA
>JAYTMW010000743.1:0-2203 GCA_043728105.1 Saprospiraceae bacterium
TCCTCAATCATCAAAGTGATGCGAGAAGCGTGGTTGTTATTGGCTTCTTCTACCAACGAGAGCATTTTGCCCGCTTGACTGACGGCGATTGAACAAATATCCGTTGCTGTATCTATATTTAGAATGTAAGACATAATTTGATTGAATAGAATTTACAAATTATCTGTTATTTATTTTATTTGGCTCTCTTATTTCAATTGTGAAGCCATATTATATATTTCTTTTATTAAATTTTCAACCACTTCTTCCACCGTGCCGCTACCGTCAATTTCCACAATATTATCGCCATGATTTTGTTTTAAAAAAGCCATAGCTGCAAAATATTTCTGTCTTGTTTCACCCAAATTTTGTTCAAAAAGCTCTTCGGGTTGATTCCGAATTTGCATCCTTTCATAACATATTTTAGCATCTACATTGATGAAAAAAATGACATCGGGCTTACGAGCGTACTCGTTCAAAAGCATGATTTTTTCAAAACTTGTATGCGCATTGCTTTGATAAACAAGGGAAGATAGATAAAAGCGGTCGCAAATGACGATGCGATTATCACCACCTTCAAGCCACGGCGTAATGACTCGATGACAATGATCAAGACGGTTTGTGGCGAAAGCAAGGGGCAACACATTTGGGTCGAAATGCGTGTCTTTTTTAGCTAAAATATCTCTGATGTATTGACCAGCCACCAAATCATTATTAGGTTCAAAAGTAGATTTTACCCCACCCGATTTATCATTCAGAATCTTCGCCAAAGCCTTAGAAGCGGTCGTTTTGCCCGAGCCGTCTAAGCCTTCTATGACGATGAAAAGAGATTTATTTTTCATAACTTGTTGATTATCAATACTATATTCAATTTACAAATCATCCAAAATACTGAGGGGGTACCATATTGAAGTGAAAGCGGTTTTAGGCTTTTCCGAATTACGTATTTTAAGAAAAAGGTTTTAGGAAAATAAGAAAGAGGTACTGTATTGGAGTGCCGTATAGAAGTAATGAGTAAGGAGTAATGCGTGTGGACATAGTGTAGCGGTGGATAAGTCCGTACTCATTACTCCGTACTCATTACTTCTATAAGGTACTCCTTCTTATTTTCCTAAAAAAAATATCTAATTAGGAAAAACATAAATCTACTCACCTTATTATATCCAACTTAAAAATCAGAATTAAAATGAAATTGCACCTTGGGATGTTGCTCCTGTGCCATCTGCAAAGCCCATGCGGACTCGGCTAAAAACACGGGCAAACCATGCTTATCCGTTGCCATATCACGGCGGCGGCGGTCATAAAATTCATCAAATGCTTTTTTATCATCGCACGTGACCCAACAGGCTTTGTGGAGACTCACGGGTTCGTAATCGCAACTTGCGCCGTACTCCCCTTTCATGCGGTATTGAATCACCTCAAATTGCAGTGCGCCCACCGTGCCGACAATTTTTCGTCCGTTCATATCACGGTTGAAAAGTTGCGCCACGCCTTCGTCCATGAGTTGGTCAAGCCCTTTTTGGAATTGCTTGGTTTTCAAAGGGTCGGTGTTGTTCACATATCTAAATTGCTCGGGCGAGAAACTTGGGATGCCTTTGAAATGTAGGATTTCGCCTTCCGTCAAAGTATCGCCAATTTTAAAATTACCCGAATCGTATAGACCCACAATATCGCCCGGAAAGGCTTCGTCCACAATTTCTTTTTTCGCCGCCATGAAAGAAGTCGGGTTAGAAAATTGCATCAATTTGTTGTTTCGGACGTGCAAATATTTCGTTCCACGCTCAAACGTGCCGCTACATATACGCACGAAGGCGATGCGGTCACGGTGTTTTGGATCCATATTCGCATGGATTTTGAAGACAAAACCCGTAAATTTTGCTTCATCGGGCTGAATGGCCCGCTCTTCCGTTGCACGAGGCAGCGGCGACGGCGCAATTTCGCAAAAGCAATCCAAAAGTTCTTTTACGCCAAAATTATTGACCGCCGAACCAAAGAAAACGGGCTGAATTTTACCGTCCCGATAAGCCTGTGGGTCAAATTTATCATAAATACCTTCCACCGTTTCCACTTCTTCACGCAATTTTGCGGCAGCACGAGGGTTGATGAGTTCATCTAATTCTGGGTCGTTGAGGTCGTCAATGATGATAATTTCGTCGTCCTGTTTGCCGTGTGGTCGAAAGAGGATTAATTTTTTTTCATACAAATTATAAACCCCTTGAAAATC